>DAOVZS010000080.1 GCA_030635005.1 Thiomargarita sp.
AATCATTATCGCCGAAGGGATTGGGGGAGGACTTCAAATTGTAGCCACGTTTATTCCCATTATTTTTGCCTTATACCTGTTTTTATCGTTTTTAGAGGATTCAGGTTATATGGCACGCGCGGCTTTTGTCATGGATCGCTTTATGCGTTTTATTGGATTACCTGGTAAATCTTTTGTGCCTATGATTGTGGGTTTTGGATGTAATGTACCCGCTATTATGGCGACACGCACCTTAGAAAACCAACGTGATCGGATACTCACCATTTTGATGAATCCCTTTATGTCGTGCGGAGCACGTTTACCTGTTTATGCCTTATTTGCAGCTGCTTTTTTCCCTATAGGGGGACAAAATATGGTGTTTTCCTTATATATAATCGGTATTTTGGTCGCTGTGATGACCGGGCTTATTATGAAAACGACCTTATTAAAAGGAGAAGCCTCCCCCTTTCTAATGGAATTACCCCCTTATCACTTTCCAACGCTACAAGGTATTTTGTTACGAAGTTGGGAACGATTAAAAGGTTTTATATTCCGTGCGGGCAAAGTTATTGTACCTATGGTAGTCGTCTTGACATTACTCAATTCATGGGGTACAGATGGTACTTTTGGGCATGAAAATAGCGAAAAATCAGTATTAAGTGATATTGGACGTGTACTGACCCCCGTATTTGCACCCATGGGCATTTCTGACGATAATTGGCCAGCTACAGTAGGAATTTTTACAGGAATATTGGCCAAAGAGGCTGTAGTCGGTACATTAGATGCTTTGTATAGTCAACTGGCGATTACAGATGCGGGTACTCAAAGCGTAAATGACAATGTCTTTAATGTATGGGATGGTATTAATGCTGCTTTTGCAAGTATTCCCGAAAATTTATCCAAAGTAAGCGATATGATTCTCGATCCTTTGGGTTTGAATATCGGTGATGTCAGTACACTGGATACTGCAGCAGCTGAACAGGAAGTGAGTACAGGCACATTTTCTGCAATGATGGCACGTTTTGATGGGCAAATAGGCGCATTTGCCTATGTATTGTTTATCTTGTTATATATGCCTTGTATTGCAGCCACCGCTGCGATATATCGAGAAACGAATATGCAATGGACAATATTTGTGGCTTGTTGGACGACAGGATTGGCATATATGTTTTCAACAGTGTTTTATCAATTAGGTACATTTGCACAACATCCGCAAACCTCTATCGTATGGACGGTGAGTCTATTAGTGATGTTTTTATTGACAATATTTGGATTACATGTTTCTGGACGTATTCAACAAGAATAGCGTTAAAAGAGGAAATATTGGAGTGTAACAACACTCCAACTGACGGTGCTTAGAATTGTATCGCTAATTGCACGGTGAAATTATCCGCATTTTCACCAGTACCACCCTCTTTTAACTCATAATCTTCAGAACGAGCATATTCTACAGCTAATGTTGTATTCTCATAAATGCCCATAGAGAAGCCTAATAAATAACGTGTTTCTGGCAATCCGAGTATAACGGATTCTTTAGTCCCTTGATAGCCTACAGCAAAGGTCATCTCTTGACCAGAAGCTTTAAAGGTATAACCCAATTCAGTATTCCAAGCTTGTATTTTTAAGTTATCACCATCATTCAAATCATCCAAAGCAGTCAAATATTCAACATACAAACTAATACCAGAGACAGCCAGGTTAATATGTCCCCCCATCGCATCTACATAATCATAATTAGTAATCCCTGATGTCGCAGTACCCCCTAAGGCAGCGCTCACTCCATCGGTATCACCAATATCATTAATGTAGCTAATACCCAAATCATAACTGAGACTGTTCTCAGATTTTTGAGCAATGCCTACATTGGCGCCATAATGATCAATCTTATCATCTACTTTTTCTTGAGTAGTGCCATTGAAAACATAGACAGCCCCCTTTAAAATTCCTGATTCAAAATTCAATTGGGCAGCTTTTTCTTGTGCTTCAGCCAATCCCAAGGTCAGGGGATCAGAGATCATATGCGTTTCTAAATTTCCAAAAGGCACATACAATTGTCCAATCGTCAAATTTAATGGGGTTTTTCCAAAGGTTAAAAATGCCTCATCTATTTGTAATGGCGTTCCCTTTTCTTCATATAAAAATGCAATGGTGGCTTTAGCCGATTGATGTACTTGTGCTTCTATGATAACGCCTAATTCATCCACTACAAAATCACTGGTTTCAGTGCCCATATAATCATTTTGTACTTGGGCTTCTACTTGCAATAGACCGCTAAGCGTGATACCTGTGGGGATTTTAATAGTCTCTTCTGCCATCAAAAAATGACTACTTGAGATGCTAAGAATACCGACTGCTGTGATAATAGGTTTTAAAGTCATTTTTTTTCCTCTGAATTAGAAAATAATCGTTGCCACCACCGTCGACGATTAGCGGGAGTAGGTGCATTATCAATAATCGCTTCAGGTGGAAACTGTGTCAATAACCAACGGGGTGGTACAACAGAACCACTAGAACCACAAGATGCACCAAGATTATTGGGATCAAATATTTTAATCATGGTTGGCGTGTCTCGATCATCTACATAAACAATCCCACAATAATTATAATCATGTTCTTTATGCAGTAATTGATCGAGTTCTTGAATAAATTGTTTTAATTCATCTGCTAACATGGGTATTGTAGGGACAGTATCCCCCACAAAATACACATACCAATGATTAGGTTGTGCATTCACAGTCTCCCATAACTGATCTAATTGTGACCACCGCAGCATATTAAAAAAACGACCTTGAAAATGTTCTTGAAAAGTCATTATAACATCATCATCTTTTTAAAAAAAAGAACTTACTTTATATTAAATACTGTGGATAATTTTTTAGGAACACTCACATTTTTCAATACGATATACTGTGGTAACCCATCTTTATAAGGGGGATAATCTTCACCTACAATTAAAGGTTGCAAATACTGACGACATTCTTCAGTAATTCCAAAACCATCTTCACTGATATAGCTGGCAGGCATCATTTTCTCTACATTAGCAACATCTGCCAAGTTTGCAACCCCAATTTCCCACTGATAAGGTGTATTAGAAGTGCGTACAATGATAGGCATCACCGCATTTTTTCCTGCTATTGCCAATTCTACAGCGGCTTTGCCTAAAGCATAGGCTTGTTCGACATCTGATTTAGAAGCAATATGACGGGCAGAACGTTGTAAATAATCAGCCACCGCCCAATGATATTTATAACCAAAAGTATTTTTAATCAATTGGGCTACAACAGGAGCAACCCCCCCTAATTGTGCATGTCCAAATGCATCGCGGCTACCCGCTTCTGCTAAAAATTTACCTTCTTTATTTTTCACACCTTCGGACACGACGATAGAACAATAGCCGTATTTTTTGACAGTATCATCTACTTTTGCCAAAAATTTCTCTTGATCAAAAACAATTTCAGGAAATAAAATAATATGAGGGGCATCCCCTTCTTTTTCAGATGCTATTCCCCCAGCTGCAGCAATCCAACCCGCATGTCTCCCCATCACTTCCATAACAAAAATTTTAGTTGAAGTCTTTGCCATAGAGGCCACATCGAAACTGGCTTCACGAATAGACACCGCCACATATTTAGCCACAGATCCAAAACCAGGACAATTATCGGTGATCGGTAAATCATTATCTACTGTTTTAGGAACGCCGACACAGGTAATGGAATAACCCATTTTTTCACCAATTTGTGATATTTTATGTGCGGTATCTTGTGAGTCTCCCCCGCCATTATAGAAAAAATATCCAATATCATGTGCTTTAAATACCTCAATCAAACGCTCATATTCTGCCTTACTTTCCTCCAACCCTTTCAGTTTGAAACGGCACGATCCAAAAGCACCTGAAGGTGTATGACGTAATGCAGCAATCGCCTCATCAGATTCTTGACTGGTATCAATTAAATCCTCTGTGAGAGCACCAATAATACCATTACGTCCAGCATACACTTTAGCAATTTTATCAGGATGTTGGCGTGCAGTTTCAATCAAACCACATGCGCTCGCATTAATCACAGCGGTAACACCACCTGATTGAGCATAAAAAGCATTTTTAGGCATAACGCCCTTCTCCTTTATTTGATAATACAATCATATTAATGTAAACTTGCTAATAATTGATTAGCTTGTGGGATACATCCTCTTCCTACCATCCAGACTACTTTATGTGAATTGGTAGGTAAACTGTCAGGTAATTGATATAATACCAATTGCTTAGAAATGGTTCGACCACTATATTTGATTTCTACAGTATACGTATCACCATAATGTACCGTTAAATTCGTAGGCCACTCAACTGTTGTTTGATACGCGGGCCATTCAATTTCGGCTTTTTCATTTGTTGATGTATGTTTGATAAGTAGTGTGCTTGTATGTTGACTTTGTATTTCAGGTTGCCACAAAATCACTTTAGAAGAGGGGGCAATACAATAAAAATGTTTAGGTGTGCTAACATCTATCATCCAAAGTTCTTTTTCTGCAGGGGATAATTCGCGTATCGTTTCTCTTTGTATTATAAATTCTGATAAACGCGTGACTAGCGTGTGATGTTCAGAAGTAAATTGAACATTTTTTTCTGGTTTTGAGATTTGACCTTGAAAAGGACCAATCACAGTTTTCACATGACCATTACCAAAAACAACGGTGATTTTTCCCTCATTGGGTACATTAATAGCATCGTGACAATCTAGTAATTGTCCTTTGGGAAATAATTGCGTGATATTAGAATGAATGACGACCATATCAGCAGCCTGCACGGTACAGGCAAAACTGATGATCATGCACAAAAATAACCTAGATAAGATGGACATCAATTGACTCCTCATGAAATCTTGTCTCCCTTTACATGCTGGGATTATTTTTTCAAAGCATTTATTATAACATTAAAAGAAAAAAAATAGTTATTCATGTCCTCATTCGCTGAGCTACTCAAGTCATATATGACACGTTGTGCTATGAACAATGCTGAGTTGGCAAAAAAAATTAAGGTGCGTCGTGATATTGTGGGAGAATGGCTAACAGATGATGTGAGCTTCCCGTTTGAACGTGAACAATTATTGCAATGTGCAATACATCTTAACTTAAGTCCAGCAGAAAAAGAGCAATTGTTATTAGCCGCAGGATTTGAATTAGAGCAATTGGGTACGTCACTCAATTTGCCAATTACTTTAATCTCGAGACATAGCAGTCCTTTTGTTGTTGGGCCCCCTATTACAGAGCCACATCAATTTTTTGGACATGATTATATATTGAAACGTATTTTTGATGTCTGGAAATATACGCCTTTGCAACATATTGCTATTGTAGGTTTAAAACGTAGTGGTAAAACATCATTACTGCATTATTTACGTCGTATTATTGATACGCCACATGAAAGATTGCGTTTGGGACAACGTAATAATTGGTTACCGCCTGGTTATCAATGGGTTTTTATAGATTTTCAAGATCCTCGTATGTGTTATCAGGAAAGTTTATTAAGACATATTTTGATAGAACTTGATATGCCAGTGCCTGAACCTTGCGATTTAGTGAGTTTTATGGAAATTCTAGATCAATATTTAGAAATACCCACGATTATTTTATTAGATGAAATAGGGGCTGGTTTAGCTTCTCCTGATCTTGATGAACAATTTTGGTGGGGCTTACGTTCTTTAGGCAGTAATCATGCAGGAGGTCAACTTGGGTTTTTATTTACAACCCATCAGCCTCCCGAAGAAATGCTTTATGAGGAAGATAAACCGTCTCCATTTTTCAATATTTTTGGACATGTTTTAAATTTAGGTCCATTAACAAAAGCTGAGGCTTTGACATTAATTGGCAGTTCACCCCACACTTTTGAATCTAAAGATATTGATTGGATATTAGTACAAAGTAAATGTTGGCCTGCTTTGTTACAAATTATGTGTCACTCACGCTTAACGGCCTTAGAAGAAAATAGGTCTGATGACACTTGGAAAATAGAGGCGAAACGTCGTATGAAACCGTATAGCAATTTACTGAAAATGTAAATGATGACAAAAAAATTTCTGGACAATAATTATAAAAATTTACCCAAAAATCCTATTTTAGCCAGTTGGGTTATGATGAGTTGGTTGATCTTTACACCATCTGCTTGGCAGCGTTATATTGCAACTATTGATTCAAATTTATCACCTGATTTTGCACTTGCAGATTTAAAAACGCATATTTGGTATCAGAAACCTTTATGGATATTGCTTTTTGTAGGACATGGATTATGGGCAATATGGATCAGTATTTTAGTGATTGTGAGTTTATGGTTGTTAGGTGTATCTCACGATATTCTTATTTTAGTCG
The DNA here is from genome assembly GCA_030635005.1 of Thiomargarita sp. Classification (GTDB taxonomy): domain Bacteria; phylum Pseudomonadota; class Gammaproteobacteria; order Beggiatoales; family Beggiatoaceae; genus DAOVZS01. The sequence continues at coordinate 6,340 of DAOVZS010000080.1, forward strand.
GTTGTTATGCTTTGCTATTTACTTTGATTGCGGGTGTGTTAGGCAGTCTGACAGTATCTGTTGCCTTTGGGATTTTAGCGGGTGCATTAGGTGGATTTCTGCTCAGTATGCCTTTGAGTCTGATAGGCATTCATGAATATCCTCTGGATGACATTTTGGTCTTTAACATGGCAGAAAATATTGTCATTGCTGTGTTACTCAGTGTCCCTGATTTACCTTTAACACTCTTACACAATAATGACTCCAGAACTTTGATAACAGTGTTATTGGGTATTTTTACAGCCAGTAGTGCAGCAAGTGTGATGTATGGCACGACAAAAAAAGCATATAGTCAACCTCAATATCTCCAAATAGGTAGTATTGTAATTGGTGTCTTTATTAGTGCGGTTACGGTGTTTTTATTAGCACAAATAATGGGATTATTAGCCACAAGTGCCGCTTCTTTGCCATCGGGTAGATTGTACGTGTTGGCGTATGATGGGCTTATTGTGGGTATTTTTGGGCTTGCACTGGCATTAATATGGTCTTTACTCACAAAACGCTGGATACAGGGTTTAATGTTAGGGTTATCTGCTATTTTATTGCTTGCTTTATTCACATGGCTAAAAAACGAGTTTTATACCATTACTTCCCTAAAACCCATACTCATTGGTATACATGGGGGAATTGAAAATGCGATGCTTTATATGTTGTTATTCGCTTTTCCGTACGTTTTAGCGAAACGTATTGCGAATCCATGGGCAGGTATTATTGCAGGTATTTTTGGGAGTGCGGGCACCTATATTATTTTTGCTTTATTGATGGGACGTTATTCATTACATGTCATTATTCCGTTGACATTTTCCGCCTTATTTTTGGGATTGGGCTTTGTTTTATTACGGACACTACTGTTTTACCCTTTTCAGGCAGCATGGAGTAGTATACTGTTTCGGGCTGATGAAAAACGGACAGCAGAACAAGATAGCTTATTACATTTACATCCTGCATTTTGGGATGAACATCAATATTTGCATTTTTTTGGTTTAGAAAATCATTTAGTCATGATTGCCGAGCGTCATCCTGTTGAAGGAAAAGCGGCGATAGAATATATCAGTAGTACCACACAAAGCTGGGCTGCAAAAGAGGCACAAATTGAATTAGATGCCAGAATATTACAAAGTTATACGGATGTTCACAGTATTAGTCTCGCACATCGCCATTTAGCAGCGGGAGAGTTGAATAGTTCAGTAGCTGCTTTATTACGTAGTTTTAGTCGTCTCAGTCGTGATGTCAAAGCAGCATTATCACAAGAAAGCAATTATAATCAACGACTTGCATTAGATGCCGTCGAAGAGCGTTTAGATGGTTTATTACGTGAATTGACACGTTCTGAAGAATATTATGCCTTACGTTTTCAACCGATTGTAGCCACATGGCGTCAGACGATTGCAGATTATATACAAACTTTAACGGAAGTGGTCGAAAGTCGTCAAGAAATTAATAATCCCTATATTATTGGTATTCCACTCACAGAACACCAAGAAATATTTGTAGGGCGTAGTGATGTCAGTGAGCACATTGAACGATTATTACTTGATAACCGTTGTCCTCCCTTATTACTGTATGGACAACGGAGAACAGGTAAAACTTCCTTATTGAATAATTTAGGTAAATTATTACCCAGCACGCTTATTCCCTTATTTGTAGATTTACAAGGACCTACCTCTTTAGCTAAGGATTATGTCGGTTTTTTATACAATATGAGTCGGGCTATGCGACAGTCTGCGAAACGTCATCGAGAATTAGCATTACCCCCTTTAACGAGAGAAGATTTGATTACTGATCCATTTACGCATTTTGATGAATGGTTAGATGAGATCGAATTCAGTCTTGAAGACAATCAAACACTTTTATTAATTTTAGATGAATTCAGTACTTTAGAGCATATTTTTAATAAAGGATTATTGGATGAAGAGTCAGTGCTTGGCATGTTTCGTCATATCATTCAACATCGACAACGTATGAAAATTCTGTTATCAGGTTCACATACGATAGATGAATTCGAACGTTGGGCAAGTTATTTAATTAATGTGCAAACCGTACATATTAGTTATTTACAATTCAAGGAAGCCTTACATTTAATAGAACAACCTGTCAAAGAATTTTCACTGCGTTATGACCCTGCTGCAAGTCAACGATTAATGATCATCACCCATTGTCATCCTGCGTTAATACAATTGATTTGTGCAGAAATTATCACCTTAAAAAATAAACAACAAATTAATGCACGGCGTTTTGCCACAGTGAACGACGTAGAAGAAGCCATACCAGGGGCTTTACAACAAGGACGATTCTTTTTTGCGGATATTGCCAATAATCAAGTCACGCCACAAGGATTAGCACTGTTACACCTAATAGCTGCCCAAGGCGAAGGTCACATGGTCAGTGCGGAGCGTTTACGCACAGAATGTCCAGATGACTTTGAAGCGACACTGGACAAGTTATTGCA
>DAOVZS010000229.1 GCA_030635005.1 Thiomargarita sp.
CCAAGCATTGGAATATCTTCTGGAACTTCTAATTCTATATTCAATTCACCTAAGGCGATTCCCAATTTTGTAAGGGGTTTTAATGTTGCTAACGATTCTTCATCACTTAGGGTACTTAAGGACTCTCGTATATAGTCATCCGTAAATTCTCGTATTACTGCTTTTTTAGCATAAACATAAAAAAGGAACAAACCGCCTTTTTTTAATTTTTGGCTTAAATTTATAATTGCTTGTTTTGTACTATCTGTATGGTGTAACACGCCTTCTGAGAATATGATATCTACAACTTTATCTGCAATAGGCAAATTCATAATATCCTCTTGCAAAAAATCACCTGGATATTCCAATTTTGCAAAACGATTTCGTGCTATTCCAATAGCATTAGAAATATCAACACCTAAATAATCATGTTGTTTTAAATAGTCTCCAAAAAATAAGCTTGCTGAATAACCAGAACCACAGCCTGCATCTAAAATTATTTTTTGTTCACCAGTTAACCATTGTTTCAGTTTTTCTGGATTTGTATCACAATAGCGTTCCAACATCCATTTTATAGAATATGCACGCATTTCAGCAGATTCATGCTCTTGCCATTTATCCCATTTAAAAGCAAAAGTAGATTTTGTTTGTTTTTGTGTGGTAGAAATATCTTGTGTTTCAAGCTTGTTTATAGATTGTACATTGAGATTAAGCCGTGATAATGCAGACATCTTTACTCCCTGTTTATTTCAAAAATTGTTGACACCATTCTTCAACATTAAGCAATGACCAAATTAATAAGCGGCGATTTTTTTTACCTGATAAATGTTCTTGAATTAATGCTTGTACACTCTTTTTATCTAAATACTCATAAATACGTGCATGAGCACCGTTCAGCTTCTCATTAACATAATCAATACTTTCTCCCTTAAACCAACTTGCATCTGGGGCTGAAAATCCTTGTTTATCCGCTTCTACGATTTCAGAAGGAATATAACGAGCCATGACTTGACGTAAGAGCAATTTCCCATCATTAGTTTTTTTGAAATATTTGGTACTTTTTCCACCGGGTTCATTTTCATTAAGCTGTACCACCTGACCCAAATTGCGTAATTTGACACTCACAGGTAAACGCATGGCAAAATCAACTAAATCATTATCCAAAAAAGGAAGCCGTGTTTCTAAACTATGAGCCATACTCAATTTATCTTCTACCGTTAATAAGCCGTGTAGAAAGGTTTTAGCCTCAAAATAGAGTGAATGGTTAATATAATCTTCTGGACGTGTTAATTGAGAAGCATGATTGACAAACACATGACGAAAAATATCTCGTGTCCAAACATTATTGACATCTTTCCAAATGGGCTTAAAAACCTGTTTTATCACCGCATTGGGAATGAGACGTTGCCAATAGCTATAATATTTGTCAATATAATGTTCAAAGTCATTATTGACAACCGCACGATAATAACGCCAAGGATAACCGCCAAATAATTCATCACCGCCAGTACCTGATAGCACTACTTTTACAAATTTACTGGCTAATTGGGCAGCATAAAAATTGGGATAACTTTGTCCCACACGCGGTTCTTCAAGATGATGTGTTAAACGTGGCATGATACGTTCCATGTCTCCTGCCTTTAAAACCATTTCATAGTGTTCTGTTTTGAAAAGGTAGGACATTAATTCAGATTTTTCACGCTCATCAAAACCAAGTTCTATGCCAGAAGCCGAGTGCAGATCAAAACCACAGGTAAATGTTTTGATATAGGGTAATTGTGTGGCTGCGATGGCGGTGATAGATCCTGAATCCATACCCCCGCTGAGATATGCACCGACATCTACATCACTGACTAATTGTCGATTCACTGCTTGATGGAATAATCTATCTAATTCTTCTGCATATTCACGTGTATCGTCGGGTGATTCTGGTTCAACAAAATTGTAATCCCAATAACGGCACGGTGCTTGATGTTCATTTGCACCGAGTGATACACGCATATAACAGCCTGCTGGAAACAGGTGTACATTATTAAATAATGTGCGTTCAGTAAAAAAATTTTGAAAGGTAAAATATTCTAGTAAGGCTTCTTTGTCAAGGTTTGTCTGATATGCTGGATGTTCTAGTATCGCTTTAATCTCTGATCCAAATAAAAAAACATTTCCACATTGCGTATAATATAGGGGTTTAATACCATAACGATCACGTGCTATGAATAATTCTTGTCGCGTTTTATCCCAAATCGCAAAGGCGAACATGCCATTTAAACGATCTAGTGCCTTTTCACCCCATTCAACATACGCATACAGCAACACTTCGGTATCTGTACGAGAATGAAACTGATACCCACAAGCTTCCAGTTCTAAGCGTAATTCTTGAAAGTTGTAAATTTCACCGTTCTAAATCAAAATATATTGACCATTTGGACTCATCATGGGCTGATGTCCCGCAGATGATAGGTCAATGATGGCTAAACGTCGATGTCCTAATCCGATAAAGCTGTCTGTATAAAAACCTTCGCCATCAGGTCCACGATGAGCAATGGCATCAGTCATACGACGTAAAATAACGGGAGATACGGGTTCACCGTTTAAATTGAATATACCTGTAATACCACACATAAAGGATTTAGAAGTTAAAGTGAACCGTAAATATTATTTATTAATTAAAAATCTTTCTATGGATACATCAAATAACTGACTCAGTTGTTCCGCAACTTCAAAACTAATCTCACGTTCATTACATTCCATCTCGTAAATATCTTGAGTACTCAAGCCTCTAAGTTTTATGGCTAATTCTGATGTTGTTAAACTATGATTTTCTCGATAAACTTTTAGAGTATCACCTGCTGTAATTGTAGTACTGATATCTTTATACCAACGAGTCTCGAAAATATTTACCAATTCATTGTCATCTTCAACAATTTCAACATCCATTATACATCCATATTTTTCCTCAAGTGCATTCTAATTTTCTAACTAAGCATCTTGATAGTGTGTACCACATATTCATAATCTTCAGCAGTCATACGATTATGCAACGGTATTGCCATACTTTGATGATCACAGTTGCGTGCTTCTGGATAATCGTCTGCTTTTAACCCGAATTTTTCTTGATAATAGCTTAACATGTGAATAGCATGTGTGCCAGGTCTAGTGCTAATGCCTTTTTTCTGCAGAAATTCCATCATTTCATTACGAGGTAAA
>DAOVZS010000256.1 GCA_030635005.1 Thiomargarita sp.
ATCGAACGCGCCATATCCATTTCACGTTGTGTTAATGTGCCTTCGCGTGGACGGGGAGGACCTCCAAATAAGCGGTCAAATCGACTATTGGTCATGGTTAATCCAACCGCATAGTTAAAATAACGCATATTTAGGTGAAAAGTACCATCTTCTTTCAAATCAATCAGATGTTCTAAAATGGTTTGTACATATTTAGGCTCTCCATACGGGGCAAGCCCCATCAGCTTATATTCACCCGAATTGACTTTAAAGCCCGTAAAATAAGTAAAGGCGGAATATAACAAACCTAAAGAATGGGGAAAATCTATTTCCCATTGGGGCGTTAATTGATGATTGTCTCCTAACCAGACAGACGTCGTTGCCCATTCGCCTACACCATCGAGACATAATACGCCAGCTTTTTGAAAGGGGCTGGGAAAAAAAGCGGAAGCGGCATGTGATTGATGATGTTCAGTAAATAATAAAGGGGGGACACAGCCTAAGGCTTTTAATTCTTTTTTTAAGACATTTTTGAGATATAATTTCTCTTTAAGCCAAACGGGCATGGCTTGTACAAAAGAACGAAATCCGTGGGGGATATAGCCTAAATAGGTTTCTAATAAACGTTCAAATTTTAGCAAGGGTTTATCGTAAAAGACGACATAATCGACATCTTTTAGTGTTATATTACCTATTTCTAAGCAAGAACGAATCGCATGTGCTGGAAAAGAGGGATCATGCTTTTTACGTGTAAAACGTTCTTCTTGTGCTGCTGCGATAATTTTTCCAGAACAAATTAATGCGGCTGCACTGTCGTGATAATAGGCTGAAATGCCCAGAATATTCATATAATAGCGTATGCCTCAAAACGGGGTATATTGACATAAATGAAGAGATATTGATGATGATGTTATCATATCTTTATTGATTTTAATAGGAACAAATATGCAAGACAAAAAAGACAGAAAGGGTTTATTGTATACCTTAATGTTTAGTATTACGTTTGTGATATTGTTGGTTTTAGGAGAGGTACTCGCTCGTTTTTTGGTCATATTACAGCCGATTCCTGATCCACCGCCGCTCAGTACTATAGATCCCTATCAAGCTAATCCTTATATGTTTCCAGCCAATCCTTATATTCATTTTCATCTCCCCGGTTCGCAATATATACAAGCCCGTTCCTATTATCAGGTTGAATACAATATTAATTCAATGGGGTTTCGAGGACCTGACATTGTCCCTAAATCAAAAGATGTGAAACGATTAATTGTGATTGGGGATTCTACAACAGAGGGACATGGTGTGCCTTTTAACACCACGTTTCCTATTTTGCTGAATAATGATTTGAAACAATACTCTTGGGAAGTGCTTAATTTGGGAGTGCAAGGGGGAAGTGCTCTTTATTATGCAGCAAATTTGAAACGATATCTGTCTGTTGAACCCGATGCGGTGCTTATCGTCCCTTTTGAAAATGATCTGCTTGATAATCCCCTTCTTGAAGCAAACTATTTAAACTATCCTTTGCTTGATGATGAAGATGCGTTATTAATGAAAACACCGACAAGTACATTTTTAGCACATTGGCGTTTATATACCTTATTGCAAAGAGGATGGCGATCTTTTGTGCCGACGCCTTTAAAAGCCTTAGTACACAAAAATCAAGCGATTACGTATACCGCTGACGAACAACACGCGGTTGATGCGTTTAAAAAGAAATCTTATGCAGGACATTTGATTGCCCCCGCAGTCTTTGATCAAGAATGGCGTAAAATGCAAGTACATTTAGATTATACGGTGTCTTCTTTTCGGAAACAGGGCATTACGGTGATGGTTGCTAACCTTGCCTTAGTCTTTGATCAATCATCTGCTCCTCACCGTCAACACACGTCTGCTTTGGATCAGCATCTCTCGGAATGGGCACAAAGCACTCACGTCCCTTTCATATCATTACTACCCATCATCAATCAAGGCTTTAAAAAACATTCACATGACGGCATCATGATAAAAGACGATGGACATCCGACACAACTAACCCACAGTTTAATTGAACGTACCTTACGTCCTTGGATTATTGAGCATTTAAAGATGAAATAAAGGAAAAGTGGGGGGGGGCAATATAAGGATTTTGCCCCTCTATTTGACACAAAATAAACCCAGAGACAAGGCTTTTAAACAACACCGTCAAAATTTTGCCAATATTTATTCTCTATCAACAGGCAGACGACTCATACTTCTCCAGTTCTCTAAATATCCATTTTGATCGAGTTCAACGGTATAACCAAGAAATGGATAGGTATTAAAACCGCGGTGAGTAATGGGGATATTGCAATTGTCTATATTACAGCTTAAAACAATACGACCTTTTGTAAACGGTGAACTATTATCATTAAAACTTTTGATCTGATCAATATTAAAAATAGAAACGCCATGTTTTACAATAAAGAGTGGATATTCCCTTATACATGGTGATTCAATACAAATTGGGATTGGAGTGCCTGCTATTTCTTCATGATTCCATATTTCATGATTAATAATTTTTGATTTACTTAATAAGCTTTCCACCATCACGTCTATATAACTCTCAAACTCCAATTGTGCATAATAGCTAGTAGATTCTCCAACAAGATATTTCGTTGGGAATACCAAAAAATAATAACTACTGAGCTTTGAATAGGTGGTTTGGTCTTGTTCTATCGCTGCATTTGCAAAATAAAAATTACTATAAGATTG
>DAOVZS010000195.1 GCA_030635005.1 Thiomargarita sp.
AATTTCAAGGAGTTACATCTTAAGTTAATGGCAGTGAACCAGAGGTTGGGAACGAGAAGAATACCTCTAATATGTCCAATATTATCTTTGATAGTTACTCAATCGGGTAGTGCTATAACATCACCACCATAGGCCATATTTGCAAAAATTGATATTTTGAGTTCGCTTGGTGACAAATAGGTAGCCGTTGCTACTGATCTAATCTCTTTTGGTATTCTTTGTAAGCCAATATTATCATGTGGATTTACAGGTGAAAGCACTCTCCAACTGGTTCTAGTTCCTTGTAACAAGTCAGCACCCACCGTAAAACTATCATCAGTGTCTAATACCGCAAAATCAAAATTATTTGCTCCAGGAAATTTATTCGGTACCTTTTCTGTTTCACGCAAATCAATCTTATTTATTGAATTAATCGCAGAAAATTCTGGTGTCTTTTGAAGTGCTTTGCTCATAAGAAGACCACCCGCTAGATCAATTGCCCAAATACGATATCCACTTTGTGCTAGAAATAATGCAGTATTGGTGGCGGTAGTTGTCTTACCAACCCCGCCTTTAGGCGTATTTACAATAATTTTTATCATGTCATTGATTATAATTTAAAGACACAAGCACAAACAATAGCCTGTGTTTGTGCCTTCATTTGCTCTTGCGTGTGGAACGAGAAAATCTCTTTAATATTTAAGGGCTTACCTCTAAAACAATCTCTCCTTCAACTTCAAACCATTGATCTAAATGCTGATGTACTTCTGTCACCCCTAAACGTTTTAACGCCGAGAAAAGCTGTATTGTCGTGCCTTCAGATAATTGGTGGCGTACTTTTTGTAATACCGCACACCCTTTACCATGACTGAATTTATCTGCTTTGGTTAGTAACACGTGTACAGGCATCTGAGACAGTTGACACCAAGAAAGCATGTGTTGATCAAATTCAGTCAAGGGATGTCGGATATCCATCATCAATATTAAGCCACGCAAACTCTTTCGGGTGTGTAAATAGCGTTCTAATGTTTTTTGCCAGTGTTCTTTGATCGCCAGAGGGACTTTTGCAAAGCCATAACCTGGTAAATCAACTAAATATCGTCGCTCATCTAATTGAAATAAGTTAATGTTTTGTGTACGTCCCGGTGTTTTACTCGTTCGTGCTAAAGAATTTTGCCCTGTAATCACATTAATAGCACTTGATTTCCCAGCATTTGAACGTCCTGCAAAAGCAATTTCAATGCCTTTATCCTCAGGAAGCTGAGAAATATTATGAGCACTGATTAAATAGCTGGCTTTTCGATAAAGTTTTCCAGATTTCATAATGAATTATTACGTCATTTCTCTAAAAATCAATGGTTTGGAGGAGGTTGGTTCGTTTAATAGGGTATTTTCAAAATCAAATACTAAGGCATCATTCACCTCACGGACACGTACATGCCCTCCGTTTTCTAAGGCCCCAAATAACAATTCTTCTGCCATTTGCTTTTTGATTTTGTCTTGAATTAAACGTGCCATCGGGCGTGCCCCCATTTTTTCATCATATCCATGTTTTGCAAACCACTTGCGAGCCGCTTCGTCTATTTCAATCGTCACATTTTTAGCTTCTAATTGAGCTTCTAATTCAATAATAAATTTATCAACCACATGTCCAATCACGTCCGGTGTTAAAGGCGCGAATTGCACCACTGTATCCAAACGATTTCGAAATTCAGGGCTAAAACTACGCTTAATCGCCTCTTTCATATCACTTGAATTATCGGTTGTACTAAAGCCGATAGAAGCACGACTGGCTTGTTCAGCCCCAGCATTGGTCGTCATGACCAGTACCACGTGACGAAAATCTGTTTTACGTCCATTACTATCTGTCAAAGAACCATGATCCATAACTTGTAATAATAAGTTAAAGATATCAGGATGTGCTTTTTCAATTTCATCTAACAATAATACTGCATAAGGATTTTTATTAATGGCTTCTGTCAGTAATCCGCCCTGTTCAAAACCCACATAACCTGGCGGGGCACCAATTAAACGTGACACACTATGCCGTTCCATATACTCGGACATGTCAAAACGAATTAATTCTATATTCATAATCCGTGCTAATTGACGGGTGACTTCTGTTTTACCGACACCCGTAGGACCTGCAAAAAGGAAAGATCCAATCGGTTTTTCAGCATTTCCCAAACCTGAACGAGACATTTTAATCGCAGTTGCCAAGGTTTCAATCGCCTCTTCTTGACCATAAACCACCATTTTTAAGCCTTTTTCAAGATTTTTTAAAGTCTCCTTATCAGATACAGAAACATTTTGGGGCGGAATATTAGCGATTTGAGCCACAATATATTCAATATCTTCAATCTCAAGCATCGTTTTACGTTTTGAAGGAGCTTGTAAACGTTGCCTTGCCCCAGCCTCATCAATCACATCAATGGCTTTATCAGGTAAATGACGATCATTGATATAACGTGCTGATAACTCACTGGCAGCTCGTAAGGCTTGGGGAGCATATTGCAGTTCATGATGTTTTTCAAAACGTTCTTGCAACCCCTTTAAAATATCAATACTGTCTTCAATAGACGGTTCATTCACATCAATTTTTTGAAAACGACGTGTTAAAGCATGATCTTTTTCAAAAATACGTCGATATTCTTGATAAGTAGTTGAACCCATACATTTTATCTCACCCGCTGCTAACATTGGTTTTAGCAAATTCGACGCATCCATTGCATTGCCTGATACACTACCCGCTCCAATAATGGTATGAATTTCATCAATAAATAAAATCGCACTGGGTAACTTACCCAATTCTACTAAAATCATTTTAAGGCGTTTTTCAAAATCACCGCGATATTTTGTCCCCGCCAGCAACATACCCATATCTAAAGAATAAATCACACTTTTTGCCAAAATAGCAGGCACTTTTTTGTCAGTAATCAACTGTGCTAATCCTTCCGCAAGGGCTGTTTTACCCACCCCAGCTTCACCAACTAATAAAGGATTATTTTTACGTCGGCGACATAAAATTTGTAGGGCACGTTCTATCTCATGTTGTCGCCCAATCAAGGGATCTATTTTGCCTGCTATGGCTTGTTCATTAAGATTAATTGTAAATACTTCTAATGGATTTTTTTTAGGAGTGCTGCTCTCTTTGTTATCATCTTCTTCCTGTTCAGCAGGTATTTCGGCATTATTATCCGTTTTAGAAATACCATGAGAAATATAGTTAATGACATCCAAACGCATGACATGTTGTTTTTCAAGGAGAAAAATCGCTTGCGATTCACGTTCTGAAAATATAGCCACTAATACATTTGTGCACGTGACTTCCCTTTTTTCAGAAGACTCTACATTAAAATGGGCACGTTGCATGACGCGTTGAAAACCAAGCGTGGCTTGTGGATCTTGTTTTAAATGCTTAGGAAATCGGGGGGTATTTTCTGTTACAAACTGAGATAATTCACTTTTAAGAGAATCGAGATCTGCACCACATGCATGTAATATCTCAATCACATGTTGATTTTCTAGTAATACAAGTAATAAATTATCCACCGTCATAAATTCATATCGCTTTTCACCTGCTTCCAAAAACGCAGCATGCAAGGTTAATTCAAGTACTTTATTTAACATGACTTATATTTGAAATTTCGTGAGAAAATGGGGAAAGGTTATAATTTTTCCATTCGACATAACAGTGGATGTTCATGTTCTTGGGCATAATTAATCACTTGAAGGACTTTTGTTTCAGCAATGTCACGTGTAAAAATGCCACAAATGCCTTTGCCTTGTTGATGTACTTGTAACATAATCTGATTGGCGCGATCATGATTCATGCCAAAAAAAAGTTCTAATACTTCCACGACAAAATCCATTGGCGTATAATCATCATTTAAAAGTAATACAATATAGCGTGACGGACGCTTGAGTTTGGGGTTTGCATTTTGAAGGGCAATATCGTCGGTGGTATCGGAATTCAGTGCCATAATTCAGTTTGTTGAGAAAAAATAAACAAAGGAAAAATTTTAAATATGGAAGTCTCTGCCAGTCTAGTACGTCGTTTGAGTGCAATTGTCTATGATAGTTTGTTATTATTTTCAATACTATTTTTGGCAGGTTGCTTAGCCTATCCTATCACG
>DAOVZS010000173.1 GCA_030635005.1 Thiomargarita sp.
TGCTGGCACGGAGTTAGCCGGTGCTTCTTCTAATGGTAACGTCAAGACCAAAGCGTATTAAGCTTCAGCTTTTCCTCCCAATTGAAAGTGCTTTACAACCCGCAGGCCTTCTTCACACACGCTGCATTGCTGGATCAGGCTTGCGCCCATTGTCCAATATTCCCTACTGCTGCCTCCCGTAGGAGTCTGGGCCGTGTCTCAGTCCCAGTGTGGCTGATCATCCTCTCAAACCAGCTACAGATCGTTGCCTTGGTAGGCCGTTACCCCACCAACAAGCTAATCTGACATAGGCTCATCTAATAGCGAGAGCATGCAAGCATTGGCCCTCTTTCCCCCGTAGGAATTATGCGGTATTAGCCTGAGTTTCCCCAGGTTGTCCCCCACTACTAGGTAGATTCCTATGTATTACTCACCCGTCCGCCACTCGTCAGCACTCCGAAGAGCCTGTTACCGTTCGACTTGCATGTATTAAGCATGCCGCCAGCGTTCAATCTGAGCCATGATCAAACTCTTCAGTTTAAATCGTTTTTGCAACAATAAAGTTGCAGTTCTGTCTCGTACGAAGCAAAGTTTTAACTCAATAATAAAATGATTGAGGTTACTTAACATCGATATTTTTTGAGTATATAACTCAATCTATCAACGCCAAGTACCCACACAAATTACTTGATCTAATTTTTAAAGAGCATAAACATGTAATAATTTAATTAAATATTAATACACATCTGTAAAATTCAGTTTAAGACTTTATCAGCCTTGTGTCTTACATAATAAGACTTTTTTTCAAAATTTCAAGTCTTAATTTTTCAATTTCAACTTGTCAATCTAAACAAGATAAAGATAATTTTGTTTGTCCTGAACTTACATAATAAGTCCATTTTTCAAAATTTCAAGTCTTAATTATTTTAATGAAGCACTTGTTCAATAATCTTTCTTGCTACTGTACTTATATAATAATAAGTCCATTTTTCAAAATTTCAAGCCCTAATCATTTTTAACAACGATTAACTTGTCAACAATATTTCTTGTTGCTGAACTTACATAATAAGTCCATTTTTCAAAATTTCAATGCCTTAAATCAATTATTTGATATAATCAATGAAACCGTCAACAATATTTCTTGTTGCTAGAACTTACATAATAAGTCCGTTTTTCAAAATTTCAAGCCTTAATCATTATATTAATGAATTAACAACTTGTCAACAATATTTCTTGTTGCTGAACTTACATAATAAGTCCATTTTTCAAAATTTCAAGCCTTAATCATTTTTGATTAATTTATGAACTGGTTCAACAATATTTCTTGTTGCTAGACTTACATAATAAGTCCATTTTTCAAAATTTCAAGCCTCTTGTCATTTCTTATCAAGAATTCTTTAACTTGTAGAAATAACAATCAGTACCTGACATTTACATAATAAGTCCATTTTCCAAAATTTCAAGCTGTTTCTTTTATTAAAAATAAGTATTTAACTCGTTTAAAACTTAATAAACAATTCGTCTTGAGTTTACATAATAAGTCCATTTTTCGAAATTTCAAGTATAATTAGGTATCGTACTCACTTATAACTATGAATTCATTATGATTAATCTCTCATTAGTAAAAAAACACATCATTGATGCTGCGACACAATTTAACCGTTCTCCAGATACGATACATTTATTAGCTGTCAGTAAAACACGTCCTATTATAGATATAGTCACAGCGTTTAAACAGGGACAAACACGATTTGGTGAAAGCTATTTACAAGAGGCCATTCCCAAAATACACGCTTTACGTGATTATCCATTGGAATGGCATTACATCGGCGCTTTACAAAGTAATAAAACGCGTTTGGTTGCTGAACATTTTGATTGGATTCAATCTTTAGGCACATTAAAGCATGCGCAACGTTTAAATGATCAACGTCCTCAGCATTTAGCCCCTTTAAATGTGTGTATTCAAGTGAATATTAGTGCCGAAACTCAAAAGTCTGGTGTCTTATTAAGTGATTTACCTGAATTAATAGCCGCAATTAAGGAGATGCCACGTCTTCAATTGCGGGGATTAATGGCTTTACCTGCTCATACACTTGATTTTAATCAACAACGGGTCCCTTTCCGTGCGATGTATCATGCGTATCAACAATTAAAGACAGTAAATTTTGATACGTTATCAATGGGTATGACTAATGATATGGTAGCTGCGATTGCGGAAGGGGCTACTTTAGTACGTATTGGGACAGGGATTTTTGGTGCCCGTATTAAATAAAGATGTGATTTACTCTTTTTCTCCTTGGAAGTATTTATTAATATCTGTATCGCTAACACGTGTTAATGCTTCTTTTGGTAAAATCGAGAGTAATTCCCAAGTTAAATCTAGGGTTTCCAAAATACTGCGATCCGTTGTTTCACCTTGCCCAACAAAACGTTGTTCAAAGGCTTTGGCAAATTTTAAATAACGACGATCACGTTCTGATAAATCCTCAGCACCAATAATAGAGGCTAAATTACGTGCATCTAGGGCACGTGTATACGCTGCATAAATTTGATTGGCGACACGTCCATGCTCTTCTCGCGTATGATCTTTACCAATCCCATCTTTCATTAAACGTGATAAAGATGGGGGGACACTTACTGGCGGATAAATACCTTGATTATGAAGCTCTCGGCTGAGTACTATTTGTCCTTCGGTGATATAACCTGTTAAATCTGGAATAGGGTGTGTGATATCATCACTGGGCATACTTACAACAGGTACCATCGTAATAGAACCTTGTCGATTTTTAATACGTCCCGCACGCTCATAAATTTCAGCTAAATCAGAATATAAATAACCTGGATAACCTTTACGTGCTGGCACATCTCCTTTAGAAGTTGCCACTTCACGTAATGCTTCTGCATAGTTTGTCATATCTGTCATGACCACTAAAACATGAAGATCTAAGTCATACGCTAAATATTCGGCTGCTGTTAAGGCAGTTCTGGGCAAAATTAGGCGTTCCATTGGGGGCTCATCTGCATGATTAATAAACATCACTACATTATTGAGCACACCACTGGATTCAAATTGTTCCTCAAAAAAACGAGAATCTGTATATGAAACCCCCATTGCTGCAAATACCACCGCAAATTTGGATTCTTGTCCAGGTAATTTGGCTTGACGTACAATTTGTGCTGCCAAACGATTATGTGGCAAGCCTGATCCTGAGAAAATAGGTAATTTTTGTCCACGGACTAATGAATTAAGCCCATCTATTGTAGAAATACCTGTTTGAATAAATTCACTGGGATAAGCACGTGCTGCTGGATTCACCGATGACCCATTCACATTACGCTTTAAACTAGAAATCATAGGAGGACGCCCATCACGTGGCTGTCCAATCCCATTAAATACACGTCCTAATAAATCAGGAGAGAGGGGCAATTCAAAGGGTTCTTCTAAAAAACGTACCCAAGTTTTTTCTATATCTAGATCATGGGTACCTTCAAAGACTTGTACCAGTACACTTTCTTGAGTTGTCTCGATGACTTGTCCATTACGTTTTTGTCCTTTGTGATCACGTACTAATACGCGATCACCTAAAGCAACATTGGGCACGCCACGCAAAAATAATAAGCTATCACGTACCGCTGAGGCCATACGATATTCTTTTTCTTTCACTGATATTAAAACCTAAGTCCAATTTTCACGCCATATTGTGGCATATCACCATAAGATACTTCACCATTAATCACTAATAGTGGAAAAGGTGAAATTTGTAACCCTGCTAATATGCGATAACTTGTTTCTTCAACATCATCAAGTATGACATCATCACTTTCTTCACTGGCATTAATACTAGTCATAGAGATGCCAGCATACGGTGTTAATATCAAGAAACCTTTACTAATCAGTAGATCAAAGGATAAAGTATCTAAATTGAGTTCATCTACTCCATCAAGACTACTGTAACTACCCCTAATACTAATAGCAGGTGTTATGGTACTTCCTTCAAGAAGGGCATATTTTACTTCAACTCCCCATAATTGAATATTACTATCAGGGACGCTGACATACATGGCTCCGATATCTACACCAAAGGGTAATCCTTTTTGAACATGTATTCTGGGAACTCCCACATAATTATCAACCTCTTCACCTCCAAAAAATTCTGCCCAATCATCGGCAGAGATATCAGTGATAACTGCTTCCACCGAAATATCAAACCCAGTAATGCCCAGTGTTTCCGCAGGAGCCATGGGATTGAACAGCAAAGCCGTTCCTAATTCTATGGAAAATTCGTTAAACTCGTCTTGAACAATTGTACTTGTTAAGTCAATATCTTGCGCATGACTTAAAGTGGTTACTGACAATAAGATTGTCATTATTAAAAATTTTTTCATTATATTTACTGATTACCTGTGTATATTAATATGACTGACTAATTTTGTTCTGTAAATTTTTCTATCTGAAACCATTCTGATCCTGATATTACACGTTTTAATTTTACTTCATAAAATCTGGTTTGTTTGGATTCTAAAACTTTAACCAGAGGAATATGTAGTATACCAGTTGTATTAGAAAAAGTCGCACAATATTTTGTTTTAACATCTATAGGTATCATAGACATTAATTGAAATTGTTGTGTTCTTTTGTTAAAGAACATCAAAAAATTATAAAATTCCGTTTCGGATATTTTCACTGTAGGTAAAGATAATACTATCCCATTTTTAAAAATAGCATCAGTTTGCATGAAACCTGAATAGACTTTTTTTGGTAAATATTGTAAAACACGTTCTACCCGTTCCTCTATCACCAATTTAGGTTTTTCTTGTTTAACAAAAAA
>DAOVZS010000238.1 GCA_030635005.1 Thiomargarita sp.
CTCTCCATCATCCTAATCCTTTGAATGATGATCCTATTCATTTAGGTAATAAAGGCTTTCATTTAACACACTTAATCAAACAACATGTGAATGTGCCACCGGGTGTTGTGTTAACCACAGAATTTTTCCGTTATGAAAAAGTAGTGCCTGGCTATCCGCCAGCGTGGGAAGATTTTGTAGCAAAATTACATCAACAACTCACGATTATTGAAGAACATACAGGACAAAAATTTGGATCAACAGAAAATCCTCTCTTAATTTCTGTTCGGAGTGGGGCTTTGATTTCTATGCCCGGTATGATGTCTACCATACACAATCTTGGCATCAATCCAGAAATTGTAGAAGGGCTTGCCAAACAAACAGGTAATGCGACTTTTGCTTGGGATACCTATCGACGGTTTATTCATGCATGGGGGATGGCATCTGGCATGGGTAGAGAACCTTTTCACCACTTAATCAGTGAAGCAAAAGCACGTTATGGCATTACCAAGAAAAAAGATTTCACTGCCCCGCAAATGAAAAAATTAGCATTTTCCTATCGTCGCATCGTTGAAGAACATGGTATTTATGTACCAGAAGATCCCTTAATGCAATTATTAGATGCGACTGGCTATGTGTTAGAATCTTGGAATGAACCCAAAGCGACTAAATTTAGACGTTTAATGGATATTTCCGATGACTGGGGCACATCAGTCTTATTACAAGCCATGGTATTTGGAAATCTCAATCAAGAATCAGGCACGGGTGTTGTTTTTACCTCTTATCCACGTCGAAATTTAAGTCGTGTCACCTTATGGGGAGATTATACAGCAGGTAATCAAGGTGAGGATATTGTGGGCGGTGTTATTGCCACATTACCCATTTCTATTGAACAAAGTGAAGTAGACGGACGAGATAAAGCACACAGTTTAGAAGTTTGTTTTCCCGAAATTTATCACAAACTGCTCAAACTGTCACGTCATTTAATTTATGATGAACATTGGAATAATCAAGAAATTGAATTTACGTTTCAAAGCCCTGCTGCAGAATCGCTTTATCTCTTACAAACCAGAGATATGGTAACTGCAAAGCAAAAAGATGTGCCTTTATTTCGGCAAACACCTGAATTAACGCAATCAACTTTGGGACGAGGTATGGGTGTTTATGGCGGTGCATTATGTGGCTTAGCGGTGTTTAACCGTGACAATATTGCCAGCATGCGCCAACAACATCCCAATAAACCCCTGATCCTGATTCGAGCGGATACTGTTCCTGAAGATATTAGCGAAATATCCGCTACAGAAGGCTTATTAACAGCACGTGGCGGACAAACCTCACATGCCTCAATTGTGACCATCCGCTTACAAAAAACATGTGTGGTTGGCTGTGAAGCGATGAACGTATCAGAATTAAAAAGTGAATGTACCCTAAACAATACGGTGATCAAAGTGGGTGAGAACATCAGTATTGATGGGCGTACAGGTTTAATCTTAAAAGGTTCTCATCCCATAGAAACGGGGATTCTTTCAGAAGCATAGAAATATCATTTTTCTAATCTGAATGAGGATTTATAGGAATTAAATAATCCAGGGGAGATACCCTTGGATATATTATAGAGAACAACGCATGATGAAATTCTACTCCTTATTTTCAATACAATTTTTTAAGTTGTGAGTAAGCAGTATGTCAATGGGTGTTCCATTAATCAATATGTTTGGTAAATTACTGACTTCCCCACTTAACAGGTCTGATAGGCGAATATGGAATAATGTCATATCACCCTCTGAATTTTTTCTAATATATTCAGTGTGTGCATCGGGTGATAAGTGAGCCGCAGTGATGATGATGCCAATATTGATACTTTCCCGATCCATATCCAACAAAAAACCACCTAATTGTTCTCGTGTAAAATTCGACTTGCGCACTTTTATATTGATTGCTGCACGTTCTTCATTTTTGTTGTTATTATTTGAATCTATGATATTAATCACGCCATCTATACCACCATCAGCCATACCCCTACGTGCTGAAAGACCTGTCACTTCTAGAAGAGGAAGTGCCCCTAATAAATTTCGTATCTTATTTTCCATAACGTCACGTTTATAAGCAGGACTTGTGTTTAATAATTCTTGTACTAGGCATTCTTCTAAGGCTCCCATTTCAAAATCTCCCGCTTACACTTCACCGAATAATACTGATAATTTATTGAATACTTGAGTTAAGGAAAACGAAATAATATCCCTGTCTTTTTTAAAGATTTGATTTGATTGGCTTGCGATTATTGTTAATTGCCAAATAGGCACTCTCACTTTAATCACATTCCTATGTTCTTTTTCTGAGGTTTTAATGACACGATTTTGTATGGTTCTGACTAATTCAAGTTTTTCTAATCGAGACAATTCTAATAAATCTTTATTAGGGGTCACAAGTGATGATACAGTGTCGCCTATTGCTTTTTCTGCAATAACTTTGGGTGATTTAGAGCAAAAAAACTCTTCAAGTTTTGATAGAACCTTCTTGTCAATATCTTCTTTTCTATAAAAGATAGAGACCATCTTTTTGGAATTTTTTGAAAGTTTTTTAAGAGCAATTTGTTCTATCTTGGTTTTTATCTGCATACGCCAATTTCTCCCAGAAGACTTTTAAGTGCTAACTTATAGTTCTGATCATTTAATAGAATAGGAGCAGTTTGAGATAGGGTATAGGGTAAAATTGTCTTTAACAAATACATTTCAAGGCTAGATTCTCTTAATGCCTCTCTTAAACGGATTTCCCCCTTTATATAGCGCTGCCCGTTTGAATAGCATACAAAATACCTAATTTCTCATTCCCAACCTCCGGTTCACTGCCATTAACTTAAGATATAACTCCTTGAAATTAAACATAAATTTCTCGTTCCCACGCGCCAGCGTGGGAATGCCTAACACAACGCGCTGCGTTGTAGGACGC
>DAOVZS010000100.1 GCA_030635005.1 Thiomargarita sp.
ACCAGCATGTTGTCTATGACAGGTATTATTGTGGCTTTAGATGCCTATGGTCCTGTGACTGATAATGCAGGCGGTATTGCTGAAATGGCTGAATTAGATGAGAAAGTACGTAATGTGACTGATCCATTAGATGCCGTAGGTAATACTACTAAAGCAGTGACCAAAGGATATGCTATTGGTTCCGCAGGTTTGGCAGCATTGGTTTTATTTGCAGATTATCAACATAAAGCCGGTGAAAGCATCAGTTTTGAGTTATCAGATCCCATGGTCATTATCGGACTCTTTATTGGAGGTATGATTCCTTTCTTATTTGCTGCCATGGCTATGAAAGCAGTGGGTCGTGCAGCGGGTAGTGTGGTTGAAGAAGTGCGCCGTCAATTTAAAGAAAAACCCGGTATTATGGCAAAAACAGAGAAACCTGATTATGCCAGAGCTGTAGATATGTTGACCAAATCAGCGATTAAAGAAATGATTATACCCGCATTGTTACCTGTATTACTGCCTATTATTGTTGGATTCACCTTAGGTGTTGAAGCGTTAGGCGGATTATTAGTGGGTACTATCGTCACAGGTTTATTCCTTGCGATTTCCATGACAGCAGGCGGTGGTGCTTGGGATAATGCTAAGAAATACATTGAAGATGGTCATCATGGCGGTAAAGGTTCTGACGCTCATAAAGCTGCAGTGACAGGTGATACTGTAGGCGATCCTTATAAGGATACTGCAGGTCCTGCCATTAATCCTTTAATTAAAATTATTAATATTGTCGCTTTATTGATTGTACCTTTGTTATAAAATAATAAAACCTGTTAGTTGTTGAACGTCTAACAGGTTTTTTTTGATAGATTTTAATATGAATAAATCTATAGAAAACACGATATTTTTACCCAATTTTTGTGATGTTTACCCTGTCTTTGTCGGTATATTGGTAACTGAATTACTTGCATTTGTCCTCATCTTAACACCCCTCAGTCAAACAGGATATGATTGGATTTATATTGTCAACAAAGATATTTTTCTTGATTTGGCAATGGTATCCTTATTTTTACTCTGGGTGACTTTAACCAGTATGAGCGTATTTTGTGTTGTACGTCCTTGGTTATGTTACGTTAAAAATGATCTGATTGTGGCCTTCCTGAGTTATCTCATCATTTTATTAATGACTTTTATCGTCAGTGAATGTGCATGGCATTTAAATCTGGCAATCTCATCGCCTCTTCTTATCCATCATTGGTTATTTGTAGGACGTAATGTGGGAATGAGTGCGATTATCAGTGCCATTGCGTTACGTTACTTTTATATTCAATATTACTGGAAAAAAGAAGTCGAAGCGAATGCCAATAGCCGTGCTCAAGCCTTACAAGCACGTATTCGGCCTCATTTTTTATTTAATTGTATGAATACCATTGCCAGTTTGATTCGTTTTCAACCCAAAAAAGCGGAACAAGTGGTAGAAGAATTTGCGGATTTATTTCGAGCCAGTTTGTCAGACAGCAAAATGTGTGTGACGTTTCAAGAAGAAGTCACCTTATGTCGACAATATTTAGATATTGAAACCGTCCGTATTGGGGAACGTTTACAAGTGATCTGGCATATTGAGAGTATTCCTAAGGATGCCTTATTACCGCAACTTTCTCTACAACCCTTATTAGAAAATGCGGTGTATCATGGCATACAACCCTTAGCAGAAGGGGGCACTATTGTCATTACAGGGAAGTTTGAGGGTCACACCATTCAAATAGATATTGAAAATCCTTTAGCAGAGACGCTGTCTCCCCATCAAGGTAACCGTATTGCACAAGAAAATATTCAAGAACGTTTGCTTATTTTGTATGGTTCAGAGGGCGCATTAAACATTCAAAGATATGCGAATACATATCATGTGACACTCATATTTCCGTATCAGAAATGAAAATACTTATTGTGGATGATGAACCTTTGGCGCGCGCCCGTTTACATGCTTTGGTGGATGAATTAGGAATAGGAGAAGTGATTGCAGAAGCAGGTAATGGGCGAGAAGCTTTAAGTATCGCGCATGCTTATCAACCTGATGTCGTCTTATTAGATATTCGTATGCCAGGTATTGATGGGATGCAGGCTGCCAAAAACTTTCCCTCCCCCCAACCTGTGTTGATTTTCACCACTGCTTTTCCAGAACATGCGGTAGAAGCGTTTGAACATCAGGCTGTCGATTACTTATTAAAACCCATACGCAAAGAACGCTTAGAACAAGCCCTAAAACGTGCTTACACCGTTTTACAGCGTAGAATACCTGTTTCTCCCACACAAAAACCCACAGCACGTTCTCATATCAGTTACTATTTACGGGGAGAGAGATTAATCGTCCCTGTCAACAAAATTTACTATTTTTTAGCCGATCAAAAATATGTCAATATGTGTTGGAAAGAGGGAGACGCCTTAATTACCGAAGTGTTGAAAGATTTAGAAAAAGAGTTTGCAGGACAATTTTTACGTATTCACCGAAGCACACTGGTAGCCATGGAACATATTACCCGATTAAGTAAAGATAACAATGGACACACCATTGTATATCTTGATAACATTGACACCACCTTAGAAGTCAGTAGACGACATTTACACACGCTAAAAACACTTTTAAAAGATATGCGTATTTCTTCTTAATCCTCTCAATAGAATAATTATTTATGTTAACGTATCCTGAAATTGATCCGATTCTTTTCCAATTAGGCCCTTTAAAAATGCATTGGTATGGTGCCATGTATTTAATTGCCTTTATGTCAGGCTGGTGGTTAGGGAGACTACGTGCCAATACACCGAATGCCATTATGAAACCAGATGACATCGATGATATGATTTTTTACGGGGCACTCGGTGTGATTCTAGGGGGAAGATTAGGTTATATTGTCTTTTACAATTTACCGACTTATCTTGATAACCCCTTATTGATGTTGCAAGTGTGGAAAGGGGGGATGTCATTTCATGGAGGGTTTTTAGGCGTTTTAGTCGCGGCTGCCTTATATATGCGTAAAATTAAGTGCAGTTTCTTTGAATTGACTGATTTTGTAGCCCCCCTCATTCCCCTTGGCTTGGCAGCGGGACGTGTGGGTAATTTCATTAATGGAGAATTGTGGGGGCGTACAACAGATCAACCGTGGGGAATGGTTTTTCCATATGCAGGCGATTTACCACGTCACCCGTCACAATTATATCAAGCAGCTCTTGAAGGGATTGCTTTATTTGTTATTTTATGGCTATTTTCTAAACGTCCGCGTCCTACCATGGCGGTGTCAGGATTATTTTTAATTGGATATGGCGTATTTCGATTTATAATAGAGTTTTTCCGTACACCTGATGCACATTTAGGATTTATTGCGTTTGATTGGATGACGATGGGGCAATTATTGAGTATTCCCATGATTGTGGCAGGCGTGATATTAATGGGATTAGCGTATCGCCGTGTTTTAAAGGCATAGGTATCATAACGCAACCACAGGCATTAACACATGCCTGTGTTCTAATTCAGACAATAGGCATTAAACCATATCCATTTTTGTTTTTTTGGCTACCGTCATATAGGGTGTTTTAACCAAAGCGTGTGCGGTATTCAAATTTTCAAGAATAGGCTTGGTATCAATATTCCTTCCTATTTGTACCATTTTACTTACTTTTCTGGAATCAGGATCATTGGTACGAAAAAGGATTTTCGTGCCCGCATTACCAATCACATTTTCATGAAAATGATTGATATTTTGGCTGGCAACGATGACGGCAACCCCAAATTTACGGGCTTCTTGCATAATAAGCGGTAATGTTTTATCTTTGGTTAAACGGTGTGCTTCATCAAGAACAATGACTAATTTCATGACATCTGTTTTTTCCCATGTCAATATTTCTTGGTATACTTTACGCAAAATAAAGGCACTGGTTGCTTGACGTACTGTATCTGAGCCAATGTCTTTGAGATTAATAACTAATCCTGATTGAGTAGTTGCCAAAATATCCCAAGGTTCAGATTGTGGTTTAAACACATTCATATCTAAAATGGGGTGACAACGAGCCATCACACCGTTTTGAATCTCCTTGTTTTTTTCAAGACGCTGCACTTTCCGAGAAAGTTCTGAGATGGTTGGCAATACCTTATCCCCCCGCCTTATCACATCCTCGTAACATTTGGTGATGGCACACAATAATCCATATCGTTGTTGTGTGCCTAAAGTACACACGTATTCAAAGATATCTGCTAAATTTGCACTCTGATTTTTCCAAGAATTTTGCCCCATTTCATCCTGTAAATCGGCTTCTAAAGGCGAAAATGGTAGTCCTTGAGCGGCATTCCAGATAGTGGGATGATACAAGCGTG
The DNA here is from genome assembly GCA_030635005.1 of Thiomargarita sp. Taxonomy (GTDB): domain Bacteria; phylum Pseudomonadota; class Gammaproteobacteria; order Beggiatoales; family Beggiatoaceae; genus DAOVZS01. Next base: position 4,343 of record DAOVZS010000100.1, read on the forward strand.
CAAACGATGAATGTTTTGCATCACCAAAATCATTATGAAAATCCAATGCTAAGACACCGACGCCATTTTCTTGTAATCGGCATAATAAGGTATTAAGGGTGACTGATTTACCTTGTCCGGGTATGCCCACAATCATGACATGGGGACTGCCTTCTACTGAGGGTTTCCAGATAACATCTTGCCCCATCCCAGCTGTTTTGCCAATAATAATTTCGGGGACTTTGTGGCTTGTTTTAGGGTGTACGGTTGCAATATCTGGTATTTTCGGAGAATCGGGCTTAACATCAGAAGTTTGCGGTATATCATATGTAAATTCTTCCTCCATCACAACATTTTGATCGGCTTCTCCTGTCAATACGCCAGAACCCAGTGTGATGATGGTCATTCCATTGTCTTTAATGGGTTTAGAGCTGGCGACTGTTTGTGTGGTAGAAACCAGATAAACTGTCTTAGCAATCGCACTGGGTTGAATTTTACCCGCTTCTATTTTGTTGAAGATGTCATTATATTTGGCAATATCGTCATTTTTTGTGATAAATCCATAACGGACTGCTTTCGTGAAATAATAACGCATCAATATCACGATACGGGAACGTTCTAAAGGCGTTCCCAGCATTTGTTGTTCTTTTGCAATAAAATATCTGTCGCATAAAATTTCTGTCGTATTATCCAAACGATTTTTTACATCATCTGAAATCACGGTGTCCAAAATACTATCAATACACATAATACGTATATTGGTTTTGTCAAACTTAATCAATAAAAAATCACATATTTCCTGTGTATCACCAAATACTTCAGGATGTACACGAATGGGCATCAAAAAAGCACCTTGAAGCCTCTTGTTTTTAATGAGGTGGTGCAACGTGATTCCCATTGCGATGATTTTTTGGGTTTCTTGATTATCCTCTTGAAACAGTTGTAGGACATAATTACCCGTTAAGGATTTTAAAGCGGTGATCACATTTAAAACGCTTTCCTCATCATGAGGTAACTGTAGTGCAGATAACTTATTGGCAACAATTTGGGTGAGTTCTTCTTGCCAACAAGTGGTGACTAATAAGCGATCTCCTAAGCCTTCATTAAAATCGGGAGAATAATCAATCACATATTTTTTACTTAATTCTGCCAAAAACGGATCTTTAGGGCTATCAAAAAATTCTGCCCCAAAAAATCTATCAATGGTTAACACCCAATCAGATACTTGATGTAGTGAATCGATAAAAGCACGTTTTTCGGGATTAATGATACTTGTTAAACAACAAATATTATTTTCAGTGGCATTGGGTTTTAATAAGAATGCCAATGATTGTGACAATTGTTTGGACAGTGCGAGCAATCCAATGGTAAATTTACCGTCAACAGGATGGCGTTCAAACGCTTCAGATTTAGATAAGGCCAGCCAATAACGCCATTTTAATTGTCCTTCTTCAGATGTACTGTCTGATAACCAACGGTTTATCAAGCCATAAAAAGAAATGCTTTCAAGCATCGTATCTGAAAACTGTTCTAAGGTAATTTTTGGTTTTGCAGCATCAAAATGAAATGAAACATGTTGATCACCATTGGGAAAATTAGGAAGTTTATCATGTTCGGTGAGTGATAGTGTAAATGCAGGATAAAGTGCAGACGCATTATCCGCAATATCTTCTAAGGCATAAAATTGATTGCGCAGTGTTTGTTCTAAGCCTTCAATTTCAATGGGGAGTGGCGGATGGGCAATGGCTGAAATCTCTAGGCGTTGGATTTTGGGATATTGAGTTGTATCAATCTCTTTTTTGGATGGTATGAGCAGATTTTTCATGGCTGTAGAAAATAAGTGCGCATTACCGGGATTCACCATCCCAATTTTTAATCCACTTTGTTTGCAATAACTGTGTACTTTTAAATAATTTTCAATATCCGCACTAATTCTCTTGGGTTGAATATCAGTAGGGATAATTTCATCTTGATAATCCAAAAAACGTAAGATATCAGCAGTCACACGACTCCAATCGGGACAGGAAGGCGGTAATAGTAAGGCGGTGCAAAATCCGATATTCCGTACAAACACATACCAATTTTCTGTGTTATCAAAATCATGTGAAGGCACAATACACGGAATATTTGTGGGGGTAATTTCCTTTAAATGTGCCATGATAATGGCTTGTTTGCGTTGTGTTTTCGACAAGTCCAAAAGTTGTTCACGCCAATCATTCAGTAATGCCGCATACGCCGCCATCCACAAAATACGATGCGGATGGGTGGGTAAGAGTAATAATGCTTTTTGAGATCCCGTGGTATAACGAATATCACATTCTACCGTATCTATAGACAGAAAAAATTGTAAAAACTGTTGTCTGTCCTCAGTGGACACCTGTTCAGCGTGTCTAATGGCGTCTAATAATTGCGTATATGCATCCGTATACTTTTTAGCATTATTGTATAATATCCCCCAATCAGCATTGGCTACAATACCTTGTCCCTTATGTTGTTCGCGGATATCTTTAAACAATTTTTCACGTTGTGTTGTAAAAGTGTTGCATGCATTTTGCAGCCATGCGGGAATAGACGCATTCAATACACTGGGTTTACACGTCACATCATTGACATCAAATTTTTCAAAATCAATCAAAGTATAGCGATATCGCCCAAAATCATCCGCATTATGCAGTATTTTTGTTTCAATTCTATGGAGAATGTTGCTCACACCAATACGACACAGGTGTGTATTACCGACGCCCATACTGAAATAATCAGTCTTTTTGTCGTTTTCTTTCCAATCTTGTGCTCTCGTGTTCCAGTGTGTGGCTGTATAATTGAGTGCAATATCCACATAACCATAGGGTAAATTGGGATAAATACGCGGTCTCAGAGAATCTTGTTCATTCTCTTCTATATCTTGCGTTTGTTGTAAGTCTAAATAAATACGTTCAGATAATGCTTCAATCACATTATTATTTTTATCATGAATTTCATCATCATTCTCATCTAAGCCCACAACACGTACTTGAACCCATTTAACATCTAAATTGTCAACATCCAAATCTAAGGAAATTTGGGCATTTTTTTGTTTGGGTTTTTTTTTCAAAGGGAGCGGAAGTGCATCGCTATTACGATCATCACCGTAATCATCTTTGGATGGCATTAATTCAACTTGCCAAGAAGCGATATCTTGCACATTTTTAGGTATGCTTTCCCAAGCCACTGAAATTTTCTTTTTAGAACCACATTCTGCAGAAATAATAGATTCTGTATC
>DAOVZS010000058.1 GCA_030635005.1 Thiomargarita sp.
CGTAATCCAGTCGTTGAAAAGAAAATTGCTAGATTATGAAATCTTATTCAAAAACGAGAATTATCAAAAAATAATTAAGAGTTATTAATAATGGATAGTGTCATGCTTAATCAACAAGATTTTTATGCGTGGACGCAAGAACAGATTAGCTTATTACGTGCGAAACAATTTGATAAAATCGATTTAGAACGTCTTATCGAGGAAGTGGACAGTATGGGCAATTCTGAATTACGAGAATTAGAATCTCGATTAACTGTGTTATTGATGCATTTACTTAAATGGCAATATCAACCGTCTCATCAAACTCGTAGTTGGATTTTGATAATTAAAGAACAGCGACGAAGAATCATCAAAAGAATACAACAAAGTCCAAGTTTAAAAAGTAAATTAACGATAGTGATTCAAGATGCTTATGAATTAGCAAGGGGAGATGCGGCTGATGAAACGGGATTACCTGATTCTAGTTTTCCCATCACATGTCCATGGACATATACAGAAATTGTAGAGATGGCATTTTTGCCTAAGTAGGAGTTATTATGGAACTTGTTTGCCCAGCTGGTAATTTACCCTCATTAAAAGCCGCCGTTGATAAGGGGGCTAATGCCGTTTATATAGGCTTTCGAGATGACACGAATGCACGTCATTTTGCAGGATTAAATTTTACGATTGCCAAAATGGAACAAGGCATTCGCTATGCGCATGAACATAAGGCTAAAGTATTTTTAGCAATTAATACGTATCCACAGCCTAAAGGGTGGACACGTTGGACTGATGCAGTCGATCATGCGGCAAAATTGGGTGTGGATGCCTTGATTATGGCAGATTTAGGGATATTGGATTATGCGACAGAACGCTGGCCTAATATTGCACGACATCTTTCAGTACAAGCCTCTGCGACCAATTACGAAACGATTCGTTTTTATCATGAACATTTTGGGATTAAACGTGTGGTTTTACCCAGAGTCTTGTCACTTTCACAAGTGAAGCATGTTGTTGATAATAGCCCTGTTGCTATTGAAGTGTTTGGATTTGGAAGTTTGTGTGTCATGGTAGAAGGACGTTGTTTATTATCCTCTTATGCTACGGGTGATTCACCCAATACCTTTGGGGCATGTTCACCCGCAAGTGCTGTTGAATGGCGTGAAACCTCTCAAGGTTTGGAAACGCGTTTAAGCGGTGTTTTAATTGATCGACGCAGTGCTGGCGAAAGTGCGGGTTATCCAACGATTTGTAAAGGACGTTTTACTGTTGGCAAAAACACTTATTATGCGATTGAAGAACCTACCAGTTTAAATACATTAGAAATGCTACCCCAATTGGAAGCAGCAGGTATTTCGGCAATAAAAATTGAAGGACGTCAACGCAGTCCTGCCTATATTGCTCAAGTGACTCAAGTCTGGCGTGCTGCATTAGATGCTTGTCAGCGTGATCCAAGTACGTATACCCCGCAAGCTAAATGGTTAGCTGAATTAGGTAAAGTCTCAGAAGGTACACAAACTACTTTAGGTGCGTATCATCGTCCTTGGCAATAAGCTTACTGTTCAGTGCCTATAATAAAGAGATTATTATGTCCTTCTTGTTTTGGGTAGGAAATAACACGAGTGATATCGCAATTTTCCTCAATATAAACACCGTTCATTTTGCCCACTTTCATAGAAAATGGGGGGGTACCAGTCAAAAATAAGATATCACCAATATCACCAATACCCTCATATAAACGTTTATCCTTCTTATCAATAATTCTTATCCATGATCTTTCTTTAAAATGCACACAAATATTTTGAATAGTGACTGTCTTTTTTTGTGTGATAATGGGAGCGGTGATCGGTGGTAATGGCGGTGTTGTAACAATGATTTTAGGAATAATCACAGGTGATGGAATAGGGAGACTCACAGGCGGCGTTTTTTCTACAATCTTAGGGGCGGCTTCTTGTGTATTGATAACCCACCATGTCAATATAAACATCAACGTGAGTATCAGAAAACCAGCTTTAAACCAGATACTTCGTCGCATATTTTGACGTACTTTCAGAAGGATAGCTTCTGTCTGTTCTCGTGATTTTTTTTCATGATTATATTGTTTTAAATGCGTCTCTTCTTGACTGTGCAGTTTCTGTTCAAGCTGATGTAACGTCTGTTCTTTTGATACACTGTCTTTTTTAAGTAATGTCATTTCAGCTTGATATTGATGTTCTATGATTTCCTTTGTATGTAGACTGCGCTCTTTTTCTTGATCAATCACTTGTTTTAAAGCTGTTTCTTGGATATTTAATTGGTTTACTTTTTGTTCTAAGGTTTGTTGCGTTTTACGTTCTTGTACAATCTGTTCTTGTAACTCATTTTCTTGTTGTTGTGATTTTTTGTGTGCTTGTTTTTCATCACTTAGAGATTGTTTTAAGCTGTCTTCTTGTGTACGACTATTAATGATAGCGTGTTCTGCTTTAGTACGTGCTGTTTGTTCCAGTTCAAGACGTTTTTGCAAATCATTGTCTTGTTGAATTAATTGGGTCAGGGCGTGTTCTGTTTCAATTCTTGATTTTCTTTCTTGTTCAAGTGATTGTGTTAACTCATTTTTATGTTGAAGATATCCTATTAATTCTTGTTGTGTATGTATTCTGACATATTCTTCTTGTGCTAAACGTAATTTTAATTCAGTGCCCTGTTGCTGATATATTGCTAATTCTTCAGCATATTGATGCATTGTTTTAATAACATTGCGACTGTCATTAATTGAAAATTCTGAAATCGAGTGTTCATATCCTACAATTTCTGCTAATAAATTTTTTGCGGATTCTTTGTCATTTTCTTTTAAAGCGATTAAAAGATTTTGATATAATTCAATTAATTGCGTTTTCTGATGTAATTTCTTCTTATCATCCTGTTCAGAATATTCTAATAACTTTAAACGATCATCCACATTATAATTTCGTATGGCTTGTTCTAATGATGTTATTTTTTGTGCTATCTTATCTTGTTCCACAACCCACTGTTTTTTATCAGAATAATCTTCAAGCAACCAACGTGCTTTTTCCAAAGCTTCTTCATAATCACCTGCTTGTTCAGTGTCAAAAATCACTTGTAAACGCGTCTCAAATTCATGATGCGGAATTTCGCGTTCAATTTTGTTCCAGTCGCGTTGCTGTGGATATTCCTTAGCTAATTGTTGTAGTTTTTGCAACGCCTCTGTATAGCGAAAGGCTTGTTTTGCTTGATTAATGATGATTAGGCGTGCTTCAATATCACGCGTAATACGGACTACTTCTCCTTGTTGTTGCAATATTTTTTGAATCGCTTTTTGGGCCTCAGCTTGTTGTACATCTAATCCTAATACCCGTTTGTACATTTCAAGTTGTTTCTGTTCATTATCATTTGAGTGTGCTAATAACAATAAAACTTGAATCAGGCGTGAACGGGCTGCTTCAGGGTGCGATTGATACAGTTTTTCTAATAGAACGTGTGCTTCCGCTCCCTTTTTTTGCATCAATAGTAGATCTGCCAGTAATTGTTGGGCTCTAATATTATGAGGGTTTAAAGTAACTGCTTTACGCAAAGGGATGAGTGCAAGCTGATCAAAAAATTTCATTAATTTTAAAGAGATTGTGTAATACCACTTAATAGATTAAAATACAGGCACGATTAATTGTAATCATTTAAATTATGGAGAACAGATGATAGATAAAATACGGTCCCTTAATGTCTTGCAAACCCTATTTTTAGGTGCTTTATATACATTAGCACTTGCTTTACCTATTGCAGAAGCCTTAAAACAATTTTCTATCATTATTATTATCCTACTCGGTATTCATTTGATTTTCAAGAAAGAATTGAAACTTGAAGAAAATATACTCATTTACAGTGCAACTGGTTTTGTCATTTTATCATTATTCAGTGCATTTTTAGCAATTAATAGCAGTGTAGCTTTAAAAGGGTGTATTGATATTTTTAAGATTATTATGATTTTTCTGATCATACAAAATATTTCATTAAAACAGTGGCAGGTTATTTTATTCACAAAAATACTTTTTTTATCGATGTCAATGGCACTATTTTATGGCTTATACGGACTTTATTTCTATTCTGGGCATAGCTCTTTAGAATTGCATTCAATTGGTCCTGTCAACCACAGTACGCTTTATTTACTCCTTATTTTTACGATTGCCTTAAGTTATTATTTTAGTTTAGAAGCTTCCAAAATCCATGTTATTTTATTATTATTTATTATTTTTAGCAGTTTGGCGGGTATTTGTTTTAGTGATCACCAAGCAATTATATTGAGCACGCTATCAGTAGTCTTGTTATTATTTATTGTCAATAAACAATATCTCTATTATAGGAAATTAGCCATATTTATATGTTTGATATTCATGCTTTTGAGTATGAGTGAATATACGTTATTAACATTTGAATTCTCCCTTCCTGACAACATATGGGACAGTATGCGAATATGGGGGGAATATAATATTTTTTTTGGGATAGGTATTGACAATCTTCAGAATATACATGCGAATACCTATATCACATATTTATTGGAAAGAGGATTATATGGTATCGGATTATACTTTGTATTTATATGTGCGCTATTCGCAGCGTTATTAACACAATATCAGCATTCCAAAAGCCCTTTAATAACAGCAGCACTTTTGATTTGGTTTATTAATTTCATTATGTCAGGTTTCTATACAACGTTTCACGATGAAAATGGTTTATTAATGGCCCTTATTTGGGGATTGGCTTTAAATAAATATACTCTTAAAAGTACTGAAACATGAATGCTACCATTATCAATAATAAAACATAGATAACCTTTTTAAAAAAAAGGTTAAAATTTTAACTGAGAGGTAAAAATCAAATGCCATATGTCGTGAAAAATTTATTTAATACTAAAGATTATAAGTGTAGTTGTCAAGGTGGTTGGTTGGGACATTGGAGAACAGGAGCTGGTTCTCAGCGCGAAACATGTTCTGTTGCAAAATGTAGCAATGAGGCAACTGTGGGTGCTCATGTCATTTTTATAGATAAAAGAAGATCTAAAGAATGGTGGATTGCCCCATTTTGCCATACGTGTAATCATCCTAACATGACGGGTCCAATTACTTTAAATCGCCGAATTACATTAGTTTCAGCCAACAAATCTAAAAGCTGTGAAGGTTCTGGTAACTGGAAAATCATTGTGTAGATTATGCACAGTCACAACCAAGAGACTTGATTGTGACTTTATCTCGTGACACTTATGTATTTTGATTTTGTTGTAAGGCACGCTTGTAATCTACAGGCATGATTTTAACAAATTTAGGCAGATAATCAGTCCATTGATTCAGAATCTTTTCTGCATAAGTGCTGTCCGTATAGTGCAGATGTTTTTCAATCAATCGTTTGAGACGTTGAGCATCATAACGTGTCATATCATGTTTCACATTGACGCGTCCATGTGTTTCTAAATCTCCGCCTTGATGATATACAGTTTCTAACGCTGTTTCTTCTTCAATAATGGGTTCTAATTCTACCATTGCTAAATTGCAGTGTTTTTCAAAATCTCCTTTATTATCCAGAACATAAGCAATACCGCCACTCATGCCTGCGGCAAAATTACGTCCCGTTTCTCCCAAAACAACTACAATACCTCCTGTCATATATTCGCAACCATGATCACCTACGCCCTCAACAACTGCAATGGCTCCAGAATTACGCACTGCAAATCGTTCGCCCGCAACTCCTCGAAAAAAGCATTCTCCACTGGTCGCTCCATATAAGACAGTGTTACCAATAATAATATTCTCTTCTCGCACAATAGGACAATTTTTTGGGGGATAAATAATTAAGTGTCCTCCACTTAATCCTTTACCTACATAGTCATTGGCTTCACCAATCAGTTCAATCGTAATACCCTTTGTAACAAAGGCTCCGAAACTTTGTCCCGCACATCCGGTGACTGTAATATGGATTGTTTTATCTGGTAAACCAGCTTGTCCATAACGTTTTGCAACCTCTCCTGACAACATCGCTCCAAATGTACGATTATAATTATGAATACTCATGCTCAACTGTACTGCTTTACCCTCTTCCAACGCAGGCTTGGCTTGTTTGATGAGTTCATTATCCAGTGCTTTTTCTAACCCATGTTCTTGTTTTTCACAGTTATAAATAGCCACATGAGGATCATCACGTTTTGGTTGATACAAAATTTTAGAGAAATCAAGCCCTTTTGCTTTCCAATGTGTGATAGCGTGACGTATATCTAATGCATCGGTTCGTCCAATCATCTCATTAAGCGTGCGAAATCCTAATTTTGCCATTAATTCTCGCATTTCTTCCGCAATAAACATGAAATAATTGACAAGATGTTCAGGTTTTCCTGTAAAAAGCTGACGTAATTCTGGATCTTGAGTTGCGATACCAACGGGACACGTATTCAAATGACATTTACGCATCATCAAGCACCCTTGTACAATTAACGGTCCTGTTGCAAATCCAAATTCATCGGCTCCTAACAAGGCGGCGATGATCACATCACGTCCTGTACGTAATCCGCCATCTGTTTGTACCGCAATACGTCCGCGTAATTTGTTGAGGACTAAGGTTTGATGCGTTTCTGCCAATCCAATTTCCCAAGGAGAACCCGCATGTTTGAGAGAAGTGATCGGGCTCGCACCTGTTCCCCCATCATAACCCGAAATAGTGATATGATCAGCATGGGCTTTAGACACACCCGCTGCCACCGTGCCTACCCCGATTTCAGATACCAGTTTCACGCTAATACGTGCTTGGGGATTTACATTTTTTAAGTCATGAATCAATTGTGCTAAATCTTCAATCGAATAAATATCATGGTGAGGGGGCGGAGAAATGAGTCCAACTCCGGGTGTTGAATGACGCACGCGTGCAATGGTTTCATTAACTTTATGACCCGGTAATTGTCCTCCTTCCCCTGGTTTAGCACCTTGAGCCATTTTTATTTGAATATCATCTGCATTTACCAGATATTCTGTGGTGACTCCAAACCGTCCAGAAGCGACTTGTTTAATAGCAGAACGTTTGCTATCTCCATTAGGGAGTGTCTGAAAACGTTCTGATTCTTCTCCCCCTTCTCCTGTATTAGATTTAGCGCCCATCCGATTCATCGCAATCGCAATGGTGCTATGTGCTTCATAAGAAATAGAACCGTATGACATCGCACCTGTTGCGAAACGTTTCACAATGTCTGAAGCGGGTTCTACGTCATCTAATGGGATAGGGTTGTCAGAAAATTTAAACTCAAAAAGTCCCCGTAATGTTAATAAACGTTCGTTTTGTTCATTGATTTCCCGTGCAAATTCATCATACAAGCGTCGATCATTACGACGGGTAGCTTGTTGAAGTTTGGTAATAGTTTTGGGTGTCCAAGCATGATGTTCACCATTACTACGATACGCCTGTTCTCCCCCCTCTTCTAAGTCCTGATGTGTCGTTTTATAAGCAAAATTGTGTTTTTGTAAGGTTTCTTCTGCAATTTCTGCTAAACCAATGCCTGATGTTTTACATTGCGTACCGGTGAAATATTGGTTGAGGAGTTCATCAGATAAACCAACCGCATCAAAAATTTGGGCACCACAATACGATTGATACGTGGAAATACCCATTTTTGACATCACTTTCAAGATACCTTTATCGATCGCTTTGATATAACGTGTTTGAATGTCTTTTTCTGATAATTCTAAACTATCACGCATACTGAATAGCGTATCAAAAGCGAGATAGGGATTAATGGCTTCGGCACCATAAGCTGCCAACAAACAAAAATGCTGTACTTCTCGAGCTTCACCCGTTTCAACCACTAAGCCTGAACTCGTGCGTAAGCCTTTTAAAATCAAATGATGATGTACGGCTGATGTCGCTAATAATGCGGGTATCGCAATATGATCAGCGTTAATCTGACGATCTGAGAGGATTAAAATATTATTTCCTGCTAATACTGCCTCTTCCACTTTTTGACATAAGTGCGTCAATGCCGTTGCCATTTCCTTATGTGTATATGCAGCCTGACTGTCATGTTGATAACAGATGGATATCGTTTTAGTACGGAATGCGCCATTGCTACGACTTTCAATACGGCGTATTTTTTCTAAATCTGTATTACTTAAAATGGGTTGATGTACTTCTAAGCGTTTACACAAAGGCTCTTTATCCAAACCCAATAAGTTGGGACGAGGACCAATGAGTGACACAAGCGACATGACAATTTCTTCTCGAATCGGATCAATGGGCGGATTCGTGACTTGTGCGAAATTTTGTTTAAAATAATCATACAATAGTCTAGAACGATTGGATAACACCGCTAAAGAAATATCAGTTCCCATAGAACTAATCGGATCTTGTCCACTCATCACCATTGGTTTTAAAAAGAATTTCAAATCTTCTTTAGTATAACCAAAAGCTTGTTGAAGTTGTAACAAACGCTTGGGATTCGGAGGCATCGCACTCACTTCAGGCGGCAATTTTTCTAAGATAATTTGTGTTTGTGCTAACCATTCTTGATAGGGGGCACTATTTGCCAAGTCTGCTTTTAATTCTGCATCATCAATAATACGTCCTTGTTCAGTATCAATTAAAAACATTTTACCGGGCTGCAAACGCCATTTCTTTAGAATTTTCTCTTTTGGAATATCTAAAACACCCATTTCTGACGCCATAATCACCATATCATCTTTTGTGATGAGATAGCGTGCTGGACGTAATCCATTTCTATCTAAGGTCGCCCCAATTTGACGCCCATCTGTAAAGGCAACCGCAGCAGGTCCATCCCAGGGTTCCATTAAAGCAGCATGATATTCATAAAATGCACGGAGTTTATCATCCATTAAGGCATTATTGCTCCACGCTTCTGGAATAAGCAACATCATGGCTTTTCCTAAAGAATAGCCACCTGCCACTAACAATTCTAAAGCATTATCAAAACATGCTGAATCAGAACGCTCATCCATGATCAAAGGCCATAATTTTTCTAAATCATCGCCTAATAATTCAGAAGACATGGAATGTTTACGCGCTGCCATCCAGTTAATATTGCCACGTAAGGTATTAATTTCACCGTTATGACAAATCATACGAAAAGGTTGTGCTAAATCCCAAGTAGGAAAGGTGTTGGTTGAAAAACGCTGATGCACTAAAGCGAGTGCAGTTTCCATGCGTTCATCTTGTAAATCAAGATAGAACATACCTACTTGATTTGCCAACAACATACCTTTATACAGTAGGGTGCGTGATGAAAATGAGGGCACATAAAACTCAGTTAAATTAATTTTCAATTGAGAACAAATGCTATTGACACTGACTTTGCGAATTACAAATAATTTACGTTCAAAAGCATCTTGATCACTACAATTGTCTCCTCTTCCTACAAAGACTTGTCGAATCACGGGTTCTGTTGCTTTAATGCCTTCGCTGAAACTTGTATTATCAGTGGGGACATCTCGCCATCCCAGTAAAATTTGTCCTTCATCCACAATCACTTGACTCATTAATTTTTCACAAGTCTTACGCATTGTGGCGTCACGGGGTAAAAAGAGCATCCCTACTGCATAATGACCTGCAGGCGGTAAATTGATATCACACACTTCCCGAAAAAAAGCATCAGGTATTTGAATAAGAATGCCAGCCCCATCACCTGCAAGCGGATCTGCCCCAACTGCCCCCCGGTGGGTTATATTTTTTAGGATTTCTAGCCCTTGAGTAATAATTTTATGATTTTTATGACCTTTGATATTGACAATAAAACCAACACCGCAAGCATCATGTTCATTGCGTGGATCATAGAGCCCTTGTTCAGGTGGAAAGCTACCATGACTCATTATAAATGTTCTCCATTAATAGTTCACAATTAATTTTTATTAATGTGTTAAAAATGTTAATTTTGTTTTAAGGAATAGATTGTACGCGGTTATTTTGTCTCTTCTTTTAATTTTTTGATAATATCAAGAATCTTTTGATTAGTCACTACTTCATAATACAAAGTATCTGTTAATGGATAATCCTCTCCTTCTTCCTGCCATATCTTCATTTGACCTTCTCGTATGACAATTTGATTTGTCTTTCCCGTGGTATCAGGATAAGTGCCTACATAAAAACGTGTTGTGTAGTTATCCCCCGTTAAACTATGTTTGAAGACAGTTAGATTGATTTCCTCTTGAAGTTTTGTAAAACCGTCAGGATGTAATTCAATACCATTAAGATTATAACGAAATGTGGTCATGCCCTTTTCCCCTTTAAAAGCATCATCAGGGGCTTGTTGGAAGACCATCACATTGGTAAGTAGGTTTGGATGATTAGCATATTTCCTGCGTAATTTCCAAGAACATGATGATAAACGATCCGCATCACCAATGGCAGGTGAAATCATAATCTTTTGTTGATCATCATATAAAAACTTGGGAGGATTAGGGCAGTAACAAATACCAATCCCTAATTCTAATTTAGGTAAATTATGGTTATGACTAATTTTGGTATTTTGTTGATAAATCGCTTCCAACATTTTTTTGGCTAATCCACAAGCTCGTACGGTCGCATACCGTTGATTAGAGATATTATTGTCTTCAAAAATACTGAGGATGATAGCATCTCCTTCGATAAATACCTTTTCTGCTCCAAAATCATTTAGTAAAATACTGATAGGATCAAAAAAATTTTGACCAAAATGTGTAGCAGGATTCAGCCCTTGTTTATCCATGCTTGTTGTTAAAGTCGTAGATCCCCGTAAATCAGCTTTGATAATGACATGATTTCGGATATCTTGTGCAAGCGTCACATTTTCATCTTTTTCAAAAAATTCATACAACATACTGTTACTTCGAGACAATCTTATCTTGGACTCATCCGTTTGAAGATTGATTTTCTGCATCACGTGTGATACCAGATTATAATATTTCAAATCCCGTCGATATCTTATAAAATCCGTGAGAAATGTCTTTAATATTTGGAGATCAGGACGTCGAGCTAACTTAGTAATGCGTTTTTTAGTCTCTTTTAATTCTTTAATATCTAACACTTTATCCTTACGCTGTAAGGGTCTTACTTTTAATTGTAATACTAATTTCGTTTCCGTGATGTCAAGACCAATGTCATTACATAACGTTTGATATATCCAATGTGGCGGCAGTAATTTAGCATAATAATCATATAAACGCGGTGTTTCATAAGCTGCTAACACATGCAGTGCTAAATTCATTTTACCTGCAGTTTGTGTGAGCATTTTACTCACTTTATTTTGATAATGCAGTTTGATTGAAAGTAGAGCAGATTGTTCAGGTTCGTTTTTGATACTTTCTTTTGTGTGTTCTATATTAAATAAAATATCCATATTGGCAGGTGCATCTTGCCATGAACAGTGATTTACCTTCTCTTTTTCATTAATAAAAGGGGTAATGTCTTCAAATAATTGATTAATAGTGTCATTTAACTTCTTGAAACTGTAAATACTATTAAAATCAGATGATAATAAAACGTAATGCCGCATCAAAAGTTCTTTATCTTGTATCTCGGCACTTTGTAACAAGGGATTGAATAACATTTCTTCAGGCACTGTCCAC
>DAOVZS010000170.1 GCA_030635005.1 Thiomargarita sp.
AATGGCTCTCCTGAATTTCAGGAAAGTGAATTGTGAATTTTTCAGAACAACCTTATTATAGGTAAAGTCGTAATCAGACAAGATTGTGATTATGCCTTCGCCCCAACGGGGCTTAATAATATAGCCAGGGGCATCGCCCCTGGATTCAAAATGTGGAAATATGTTTTTTTAGAAACAGAGTGCGTCACATCAGTTATTAACGCACCCTAGGATGCGTTACATCACTTAAAAACTTTTGCTTATTGTGACAAAGACGCGTTCATCAGCAAAACCTTCAGAAGCCTCTAAATCTGTGTCGCTTACGTTTACAGCCAATTCAAAATCGTTAATACTATAGGATATTGAAACACCATAATAAGTGTAATTATCTGAATAATTTTCATTAATCTCAATGATTTGACGAGCAATATACACAGAAAATCCCAAACCATTGTCTAAGCTGTGCCCAATATTAAAGAGTGCGTGATGTGCTTCACCTGCTTCTCCAAAAAATTCAGGTGAATAATCGTAAGATAAGCCAAATGTAGTTCCTATCGGTAATTTATAACCCGTACTAAAGTTAAATTCCGCAAAGTCATAATTAAGATCCTTATGAGCACCGGGATACATAAAGTATAAAGCGGTAATCCCATAGCTAAACCCATTATCCAACTCATTACTAAAACCAATATAAAGATCAATTTCATGATCGGCACGATCATGGGGATCAACAGTGTGATCTTCTAAAAATTTAACATTCGATCCCCAAATACCTGCCGATAACCCCGAATTATGTTCGACATCAAATCCCCCTTGTATCGCTGATTCTTCATCAGTTTGCGTCATTCCTCGAAAAACATAATCACTCGTCAAAGCGACATTTCCAGAAAATGAAAAAGAAGAGGGGGGAGTATCAGCAGCCTGAACAGTCGTCAAGCTCGCAACTAAAGCACTTGCTAAAGCAGTTTTATGCAAAAAGGTCATTTTTAAAAATTCCTATTGTTGATATGAATGAGATTTTTATTCCAACAAAATTAAAGCAACAGAACAGACATCAATAGATGTTTTACTGTTAATCACATCATATAAGACACGTTCAATCACATTTTTTTCAATATTACGCGTAATAAAGACAATTTGTGACAAACGTGCTTGAGTAGGCCAAGCATCTAACGTGAAAGGGGGTTGTAATATATGTTGAACCCCTTGAATAATAACAGGTAATTCCGTTTCAACCGTATAGGCAATCCCTTTGATTCTTAATAAATCTCTGCCACGTAAACGGGTTAATAATTGTAACCAGCGTTCTAAAGTGATCCAATGTAATGGTTTGTTATATTCAATGCAAAAGGTTTTAATATAACCCTTATGTTGTTTGATATTGTGATACACATCCGCTTGCAACCAACGTGTCACATTCAATTTTCGGGTATCTTGTTTGTAATGATTTGTGTTTAATAAAATACTTGCGTTTGACTGGGTCTCATGTATTAAAGCAGTGGGATTGAGATGATGTAAGCGTTGTTTTAAGATATTAAGTGTTGCAGCAGAGACTAGATCAATTTTAGTTAAAATCAGATGATTGGCCAAGGCAGCTTGTTTGACCGATTCATCATGCTCATCCAGTTGTTGCATACCCAGTAATGCATCCACTGTAGTAATAATGATTTCTAAGGCATAATGAGCGATGATAAAGGTATCAGTCATTAAAGTACGTAAAATGGGGGTTGGATCAGCAAGTCCCGTGGTTTCTATCAATACTTGTTTAAATTTTGGAATATCATGACGTGCCCGTTTTTGATAAATATCTTCCAAAGTATGGACTAAATCCTCCCGTACAGAACAACATAAACAACCCCCTTTTAACATAACGATATCTTCAGTGATTGATTGAATCAATAAATGATCAATACTGATCTCCCCAAATTCATTCACAATAACCAAAGTATCTTGCATCCCTGCTTGATTGAGTAAATGATTGAGTAACGTGGTTTTGCCACTTCCCAGAAAACCAGTAATCAGATGAATAGAAATACGATTCTGTATGTTTTCTCTTGGCAACAAGATCATTTTTATTGTGATATCTGTTGAGATGTTTGGGCGGCTAAAAATTCAGCATCAGGATAAGTATGCACCTCTCCTGCTTTCAAAATCGCATGAAACATGCCTTCTGGATATTCTGGGAGTTTATCATAATGATATAATAGACATTTCTTTTGAATATAAGGATCCATTTGAGTGATTAACTCAGATAAATGAGGATGTACTCCAGATGGAAAAGGCGCTGTTTCACAATCCATATAAATGCGATTGGCTCGTTTGTACAGTTGTTCTAATTGTGGCGGCATAATAGATGCAATATCTGTGGGCATCAAAATATTATAACCACTGGTATGTTGAAAATTAATACCATAACTGGGCATTTCTTCTGAACTGGAAATCACATGCATGGCAAAAATCGGGATGATCGTCCAATGTCCCTGTCTTTCTTGAAAAGTATGTGTTTTTGTTTGTCCATTCTCTTGTTTTCCCAGAACATGGATATCAAAGTATGTATCAAGACTGACATCATGTACACCTTGTAAGGTATCTAAACCAGGTCCTAGGGCTCTTTTTAAAGGCTCAAGTACTTTTTTATGGATAAAAAGATCGGGTTTTGTATTGCTGGGAGGTATAGGCCACCATTCCTTTTCAAGAAAAAGTTTATCAGCAATTGATTGATTTTGTAGCCATGTTGCTTTAGATTGTGTATAGAATGGATTAAAAAAGCTTGTTAATGCTAAATATTCCATACCCCCAATATGATCATTATGAGGATGTGAAATATAAACGCCATCTATATCTGACGAGCTTAAACCAATACGTTTTAAAGCATGTCTTAAATCAGCCCCCGCATCAATCAGTAAACGGTACGGTCCTTTTCCTCTTTTACTGGGCATATCAAATTCAATCAAAAAATTAGATTGCCATTTAGGGGTATAAAGCTGTTGACTGAGTGTCTCAATTTCTGTAGAAATGACATCTTGAGAGATTTCTTGACGTGCCACTTTTAACAGCAGATCACGTGCTTGCTGTACAGAAATAACATTCTCATACGATCCGGTGGCAAAGGCTGAATGAACACCTATTGCTGTGATTTTCATATCATTATCCAGTATTGTATTTATTTGTTACGATTTTTAACCATTATTGCATAAATAGCTTATAATATCTTAACATTTATATTGATAAAACAAAAATGACATGTTAAAAATTAATGAAATAACTGCATTATGTGTACTCGGATGTTTATTAATGACGGGATGTAGCCAAGAGACGTCGTCTCCAGAAATCGATTCCAGCATCGTTAAAGGTAAGCTGATTTATCACACAACGTGTATGGGATGTCATACAACAGGTCTCTTAAAAGCGCCTAAAGTTGGGGATAAGAATGCTTGGGCTCCACGCATTAAAAAAGGTGTGTCCGTTTTAGTAGACAATAGCATTAATGGCTTTAATATTATGCCCGCAATGGGAGGCAATCTAAATTTATCGCATGATGATATGAAAAATGCAGTGATTTATATGATCTCAGAATCCCAATAATATCAATTTAAAAAAAATTGATAGGCTGGATTATTGGCTTCATTCCAATAAGGAAAGCCCAATTTTTCTAAGAAAACCTGAAAATCATTTAAATCATCTGGGGGTACTTGTATGCCTATCAAGACACGTCCATACGCTGAACCATGATTACGATAATGAAATAGACTAATATTCCAGCGTTGCCCCATACGGTTTAAAAAATGTAATAATGCTCCTGGACGTTCTGGAAATTCAAAACGATACAGACGTTCATTCATTAAATGGGCGGGATGTCCGCCTACCATGTGGCGAATATGTGATTTTGCCATTTCATTATCTGTCAAATCAACAATGTTATAATGTTTCTCTTGTAACTGACGCATTAACTGATTTTTTTCTGTAGAACCATGGCTTAAACGTAATCCCACAAATAGATGCGCATCGCGCTGATCAGTATAACGATAATTAAATTCGGTGATCAGGTGTTGCCCAATGGCATGACAAAATTGACGGAAACTCCCTAATTGTTCAGGAATAGTCACCGCAATCAAGGCTTCTCGTTGTTCACCGATATCTGTCCGTTCTGCCACATAGCCTAAACGGTCAAAATTCATATTCGCACCGCTGGCAATCGTTACAAAATGTCGTTCATGACATTGTTCACGTGCAATATATTGCTTTAAACCTGCTAACGCCAATGCACCAGCTGGCTCCATGATGGTCCGTGTTTCATCAAAAATATCTTTAATCGCAGCACAAATTTCATCGGTATTGGCGATTAATACCTCATCTACATAGTGTTGTGCAATCTCAAATGGTAATTTTCCTATTTGTTGTACTGCTACCCCATCTGCAAAAATACCCACTTGTTTCAAAATAACACGTTCATTTTTTTGAAGTGCAGCGTGTAAACAAGCCGCATCTTCTGGTTCAACCCCAATTATTTTGATTTCTGGACGTAAATATTTACAATAAGCTGCGATGCCTGCAATCAATCCACCGCCACCGACGGGTACAAAAATAGCATCCAAAGTCCCCGTATGTTGCTGCAAAATTTCTAAACCAATCGTGCCTTGTCCTGCAATGACATCAGCATCATCATAAGGATGTACATAAGTCAATTCCCGTTGTGTCCCTAATTCGTGTGCATATTGACTGGCATCATCATATGTTGTCCCATGCAATATGACCTCTGCCCCATAATTTTGTACTGCAGTAATTTTAATATCAGGGGTTGTTTTAGGCATGACGATCACGGCTAGGATGCCTAATTTGGATGCTGATAAGGCGACACCTTGTGCATGATTGCCTGCAGAGGCTGTAATAATG
>DAOVZS010000297.1 GCA_030635005.1 Thiomargarita sp.
AAAACTGAAAATTGGGGTTAAAGCATATTGAGAGACTTCTAACAGTTCTGTGGCTGCAAAAACAAAATGAGTGGCAATATGGCTGATTAATTGAGAAAATTTGGCATAACAGGCACGTTTTTCAGCAGTTTCGGGTATTTTTTTTGAGTTTAATGATATATTCATATTGATACGATCAAGACAGGTTATGACAACCTGTCAGAAGTGATTAAAATAAGGTATAAATAAAGGGGGCAACGGCTGATCCTTGCGTTAATACAATTAATCCACCTAATAATAATAATACAAGAATAATCGGTATGAGCCAAAATTTCTTACGGACTTTCATGAACGCCCATAAGTCTTTTAATAATTCTAACATTAAAACGGATGCTCCATCTCTTTAGGGGCACGGGTGTGCGTGATGATACGAAAACTGTCAGATTGAGACAGCTTAGGATGCATGGGGTTTTTGCCAAGTAGACGCATGAGTAAGCCAATAGGCATCATAAGGACAAAAAATACGATGGCTAAAATAATACGGGTATTTATCCATCCCAGTCCGCCTGCAAATAGCATCCAAGGCTTATACACCCATTTTAAGCTATTAGGGATTAATAATGCCCAAATCCACAAGACACCTGCCACACACCACGGCCAAATGGGGAAATCAACACTTAATAGCCATGGGAAAAATAAGCCAAATAATCCTACAAACAATCCACCTGTGATCAATCCAAATTCACGGAGTCCTTTTTTATCAGGTATGTGCATAGTACTTAATCCAATTCAAATTCTTGTTGCCAAGCGTCATTTTTTGTCCATTTAGGTTGCTCTTTTTTAGATAAGACACAATTTTCTAAGACTAAATAATCCATTTCTGTACGCATAAAACATTGATATGCGTCTTCAGGGGTACAGACTAAAGGTTCACCGCGTACATTAAAAGAGGTATTCACTAATACTGGGCAATCCGTTATGGCTTCAAATTGTTTCAATAAGGCATAGTAACGAGGATTGGTGTCAGGATGTACTGTTTGAATACGTGCTGAATAATCTAAATGCGTAATAGCAGGTAGTTTGGAACGGGGCACATTAAGTTTTTCAATGCCAAACAATTGCTCTTGTGCGTCGGTAATGGGTAAACGATATTCAGGCTTAATATGGGAAACCATTAACATATAAGGGCTGGCACAGTCTATTTCAAAATAATCGCTGACACGATCATGTAAAATAGAAGGGGCAAAGGGACGAAAAGATTCACGATATTTAATCTTAAGATTCATGATTGATTGCATTTTGGCACTGCGTGAGTCTCCCAAAATAGAACGTCCTCCTAAAGCACGAGGACCAAATTCCATACGTCCTTGAAACCAACCGACAATTTTTTCATTTGCCAAATGTTGGGCGACTGTCGCGGGAAGTTCTTTGTCAGATAAACACGTATACGGTGCTTTAATGCTGGTGAGATAGCTACGGATCTCTTGTTCAGTCGATTGCGTTCCTAAATAAGCCCCTTGCATTTGAGCGGTGTTATTAATGACAGATCTGGGATTGTCTAAATATTGGTGCCACACACTCATTGCTGCGCCTAAAGCACCGCCTGCATCACCCGATGCGGGTTGAATCCAAATATCTTTAAATATCTTTTTTTGCAATAATGCACCATTGGATACGCAGTTGAGTGCTACTCCAC
>DAOVZS010000076.1 GCA_030635005.1 Thiomargarita sp.
ATGTCAAACTGACAGTGAAATTGATTGCACCTATTGCGATGGAAAAAGGCTTACGCTTTGCAGTTCGAGAAGGTGGACGTACTGTTGGAGCCGGGGTGGTCACTAAAATTATTGAATAAGACAAATATTAAAAAAATCCGATTACAAATAATCGGATTTTGAACGAACAGATTATCATAGGCCAGTAGCTCAATTGGCAGAGCACTACACTCCAAATGTAGGGGTTGGGGGTTCGATTCCCTCCTGGCCTGCCATTTTTTCAGAAAACGTAATAATCAATAATGACGATAAAAAAAGATGCAAACACATCTACTAATACACTAGATACCATCAAATGGTTAATAGTCATATTATTGATCAGTGGTAGCATTATCGGATTCTACTATTTTACTGAACAGTCACAATTGACACGAGTACTCTCTTTTTTGAGTGTAATCGCTATTGCAACATTTATAGCCAGTACCACTGCAAAAGGTCGTTTTACTGTAGATTTTCTGCGTGCTACACATCTTGAAGTTAGAAAAGTTGTTTGGCCCACACGTCAAGAAACGCTACAAATGACTGGAATTGTGTTATTAATGGTTGTTATTGTTGCCGTGATTATTTGGGGACTAGATAGCTTTTTATTTTGGATGGTACGATTATTTACTGGCCAAGGAGGATAACTCATGGGCTGGCGTTGGTATGTCGTACAAGCTTATTCTAATTATGAAAAATCTGTGATGCGCTCTCTTGAAGAACGAATCGGACGATCGCGTACCGCATTACAAGATTCTTTTAAAGAAGTCTTAGTACCCACAGAAGAAGTTGTTGAAATGCGTGCTGGGCAAAAACGGAGAAGTGAGCGAAAACTATTTCCAGGGTATGTTCTCGTACAAATGGATTTAGAAGCCGTTGAAGACCAAGATGGTATACCATTTCCCTTAAAAGATGAGATTTGGCATTTAGTAAAAGATGTTCCAAAAGTCTTAGGATTTATTGGGGGGACACACCCTACCCCTATTACTGATAAAGAAGCTAATATCATTTTACAACGACTGGAAAATGGTGCTGATAATCCCTCTCCTAAAGTCTTATTTGAAGTGGGAGAAGTTGTGCGCGTGATTGAAGGTCCCTTTGCAGATTTTAATGGAATGGTTGAAGACGTTAATTATGAAAAAAACCGTTTACGTGTTGCAGTCATGATTTTCGGACGTTCTACACCCGTAGATTTAGAATTTGGACATGTTGAAAAAGAATAACCAATCAGATTAATTTAAATAAAAAATAACGGGGAGCTTATATTAAATATAGGCGTTTATACCCGGAAAGGAATTTTAAATGGCTAAAAAAGTAACAGCCTATATTAAATTACAAGTGAAAGCAGGACAAGCTAATCCAAGTCCACCTGTAGGCCCAGCACTGGGTCAGCATGGGCTTAATATTATGGAGTTTTGTAAAGCCTTTAATGCTAAAACACAGCATCTTGAACCAGGCTTACCCACCCCAGTTATTATCACGGCTTACTCAGATCGCAGTTTCACCTTTATCCTTAAAACAACCCCCGCGTCTATTTTATTAAGAAAAGCAGCAGGAGTTGAAAAGGGCAGTCCATCCCCCCATAGCCAGAAAGTGGGCACAGTGACACGTGTGCAACTGGAAGAAATTGCAACTGCCAAAATGTCTGATTTAAGTGCATCTAATATGGATGCAGCGGTGCGTACTATAGCTGGCAGTGCGCGTAGTATGGGTTTGACGGTGGAGGGACTTTAAATGGCTAAACGATCTAAACGCTTAACTGCAATCATGAAGCAGTTGGTACATGGTAAATCTTATGCAATCACGGAAGCTTTAGACTTATTAAAGTCTTTTCCAAGTGCTAAATTTAAAGAATCCGTTGATGTGAGTATTAATTTAGGTGTAGATCCTCGTAAAAGTGAACAAGTTGTGCGTGGTTCCACTTTATTACCTAATGGAACTGGAAAAACAGTGCGCGTAGCCGTTTTTACATCTGAAACAAAAGCAGAAGCTGCCAAAGAAGCAGGGGCTGATTTTGTGGGTTTCACAGATTTAGCAGAACGTGTCAAAAAAGGATTTTTAGATTTTGATGTCGTCATTGCATCGCCTGATGCTATGCGGATTGTAGGTCCTTTGGGAAAAATACTAGGACCGCGTGGTTTGATGCCAAATCCAAAAGTAGGTACAGTCACACCAGATGTTGCTGGCGCAGTTAAAAATGCTAAATCAGGACAAGTGCGTTATAGAACAGATAAAGGTGGCATTATACATTGCTATTTAGGAAATAACACATTTTCTACAAAAGCATTGCATGAGAATTTAAAAGTATTACTTGCAGATTTACAGAAAGCAAAACCAATGACATCAAAAGGCGTTTATTTACAAAAAATAACAGTGTCTACAACGATGGGACCTGGAATTGTCATAGATATCGCAAGTATCTAAAAAAGACTTTGTGCTACTGGAAGTTCTCCAGCAGATCTCAAAGACCGTAGGTATCAGTATAAATCCTACGCAGACCTTATCACTGAAAAAAGGAGAGCGTGAATGCCGCTTAAGCTTTCAGATAAGCGAGCTATTATTGCCACAGTAAATGATTTGGCTTCTCGTGCACATTCTGCTGTTGTTGCAGAATATCGCGGATTGACCAGTGCTGAAATGACAGAATTACGTCACAAAGCGCGGGACGCAGGTGTCCATTTACAAGTTGTGAGAAATACCCTGGCTCAACGTGCCGTGTTAAAGACCAATTTTGAATGTTTACAACCCACTCTAGTTGGGCCTGTGATAATGGCTTTTTCTCTTAATGAACCAAAAGCTGCTGCACAAGTGCTTAACGACTTTCTAAAAACCAACAAAAAATTGGTGATTAAAAGTCTCGGATTAGGGGGACAATTATTACCTGCATCAGATCTTGAACGGATAGCTAATTTACCCTCTCATGAGGAAGCTATCAGTATGCTTATGTCTGTTATGCAAGGTCCCATGACAAAATTGGTTCGTACACTTGCCGAACCTCATGCCAAATTAGTGCGCACAATAGCCGCAGTACGCGACAAACAATCCAGTTAAAATAGGAGAATGATTCTCATGGCAGTAGCCAAAGAAGATATTTTAGATACCATTGCTAATATGACCGTATTAGAAGTGGTTGATCTCATTACCGCAATGGAAGAAAAATTTGGCGTATCAGCAGCTGCAGCTGTCGCCGCTGTCGCCGTTCCCAGTAGCGGTGCTGCAGAAGCAGAAGCAGTACAAACAGAGTTTACAGTGTCTCTGACAAGTTTTGGTGAAAAGAAAGTGCAAGTCATCAAGGTGATTCGTGCAATCACAGATCTTGGATTAAAAGAAGCTAAAGCCCTTGTGGAAAGTGCTCCTGCTCCTGTGAAAGAAAATATTCCAAAAGCAGACGCAGATAAAATTAAGACACAGCTTGAAGAAGTTGGCGCGAGTGTCGAAATTAAATAGTTGTTTTTAGGGACGCAAACGCGTCCCTTATGCCTATCTAGTGACCACCAGAAGAAATATCTTTCTGAGTCTCCCATCATTTGTTCTCATCTAAACAGATTCTTTTTCTGTCAAGCTCTAAAGCACTCCTTGATTATGAAATATTCCTTCACTGAGAGAAAACGCCTCCGCAATGATTTTGGAAAACGTCCTTCTGTACTCGACGTACCTTATTTACTGGCCATCCAAATTGATTCTTATAAAACCTTCTTACAAGAAGATAAACTTCCAGAACAACGAAGAAATGTTGGTTTACAAGCAGCTTTTTTATCTGTCTTCCCCCTCTCAAGCTATTCAGGAACCGCGAGACTAGAATATGTTGGATATCGCCTAGATATACCTCCATTTGATGTTAAAGAATGTCTCCAGCGTGGAATGAATTATTGTACATCGCTAAGAGTCAAACTTCGTCTTGTCTTATATGAAAAAGACAGCAAAACTGAAACCGTTAAAGAGATTAAAGATCAAGAAGTTTATATGGGTGAAATCCCGTTAATGACTGACACCGGATCGTTTGTTATTAATGGAACAGAACGTGTGATCGTCTCTCAACTCCATCGATCACCTGGTGTATTTTTTGATCATGATCATGGTAAAACACATTCCTCTGGTAAATTATTATATACAGCAAGAATTATTCCTTATCGTGGTTCGTGGTTAGACCTTGAATTTGATCATAAAGATTGTATTTATGTACGAATTGATAGACGACGTAAATTACCTGCCTCTATTTTATTACGTGCTTTAAATTACAATAATGAACAAATGCTGGAAAAGTTTTTTGATATGCATCACATCAAGCGTATCAATGAAAATTTTCATTTGGTTCTTGATTTTAAACAGTTGAAGGGAGAAATTGCAAGCTTTGATATTACCACTCCTGATGGGGATATGATTGTAGAATCAGGACGACGTATTAATTCTAAACATGTTAAACAATTAAAAAATAGTAAAATCACTACCGTTAAAATTTCAATCGTGACTTTAGACGGCCATATAAAATCGTTTTTACTGGGAAAAGTATTAGCACATAATGTACTGTTTCCAGAAACAGGAAAAATATTGGCTTTAGCCAATGATGAATTAACAGAAGATATTATTAATAGTTTATTAGAATATAAAGTTGAAAATTTCAAGCTTTTACACACCAATGATTCGGATAGAGGTGCTTATCTTTCGGATACTTTGCGTCTTGATTCTACACAGTCAGTTTTAGAAGCACAAGTAGAAATTTATCGTGTGATGCGTCCAGGTGAACCTCCCACACCTGAAGCGGCTGAAAAATTATTTCAACAATTATTTTTCATGGAAGAACGTTATGATTTATCTGTTGTAGGACGCATGAAATTTAATCTACGAGTGGGGCGTTCTGAAATTACAGGTTCTGGAATATTATCTTCTGAAGATATTTTAGATGTTTTTCGTACTTTGATTAATATTCGTAATGGTATTGGGGTAATAGATGATATTGATCATTTAGGTAATCGTCGTATTCGCAGTGTAGGGGAAATGACAGAAAATCAATTTCGCATTGGTTTAGTACGGCTGGAGCGTGCGGTAAAAGAACGTTTAAGTTTAGCAGAATCAGAAGGTTTAATGCCGCAAGAGATGATTAATGCGAAACCTGTTTCTGCTGTTATTCGAGAATTTTTTGGATCCAGTCAACTCTCACAGTTTATGGATCAAAATAATCCTTTATCAGAAGTGACGCATAAACGTCGTATTTCAGCTTTGGGACCGGGTGGTTTGACACGAGAACGTGCCGGTTTTGAAGTACGTGATGTGCATCCAACACATTATGGACGTGTTTGTCCTATTGAGACACCAGAAGGTCCAAATATTGGATTAATAAATTCTCTTGCAGTGTATGCAAAAATGAATGACTATGGTTTTTTGGAGACCGCTTATCGTCATATTGAAGACGGTAAAGTAACCGCAAAAGTAGAGTATTTGTCAGCTATTGAAGAAGGAAATTATGTAATTGCGCAGGCAAATGTTCGTCTAAACGAAGATGGTTCATTTCAAGATGATTTGGTGACAGCACGATATGAAAATGAATTTACTATGGCAGAAAAAGCTAGAGTAGAATACATGGATGTGTCCCCCAAACAAATTGTTTCTGTGGCTGCTTCACTCATTCCTTTTTTGGAACATGATGATGCTAATCGTGCACTCATGGGATCTAATATGCAACGACAAGCTGTGCCCACACTACGTTCTGAAAAACCACTTGTTGGAACAGGAATGGAACGTGCAGTCGCAGTTGACTCTGGTGTCACAGTAATTGCAAAACGTAGTGGTTTCATAGATTATGTCGATGCTGCACGTATTGTGGTGCGAACGAATGATGAATCAGTCTCTGCTGGCGTAGATATTTATAATCTGACAAAATATGTGAGATCAAATCAGAATACCTGTATTAATCAAAAGCCATTAGTAAAAACCGGTGATATTATTTCTCAAGGCGATGTATTAGCAGATGGACCTTCAACGGATTTAGGAGAACTGGCGCTTGGGCAAAATGTTTTAGTGGCTTTTATGCCTTGGAATGGGTATAACTTTGAAGATTCTATATTAATTTCAGAGCGTATTGTGAAAGAGGATCGTTTCACATCAATTCATATTGTAGAACTCACTTGTCAAGCCCGAGAAACTAAATTAGGGCCTGATGATATTACAGCGGATATTCCCAATATTGGAGACACCGCTTTAAGAAATTTGGATGAATCTGGTATTGTTTCTGTGGGTGCACAAGTAAAACCAGGCGATATTTTGGTTGGAAAAGTAACCCCAAAAGGGGAAACACAATTAACACCTGAAGAAAAATTATTACGAGCCATTTTTGGAGAAAAAGCGTCTGATGTAAAAGATAGTTCTTTGCGTGTTCCTAGTGGCACAATGGGTACAGTGATTGATGTCCAAGTATTTACTCGTGATGGTTTAGAAAAGGATGCACGTGCCAAACAAATTGAAGAATTAGCTTTACGACAAATTAAAAAAGATTTAGATGATGAACGCCGTATTGTAGAAATTGATCTTTTTGCACGTTTGGAGAAGATGTTGGTAGGGCAGACGGTAAAAAGTGGTCCCAATGGTTTAGCATCTGAATCTGTAATCAATAAAAGTTATTTGAGTAGTTTAAAACGTGCTCAATGGTTTGAAATTAACTTAAAAACAGCAAAACAGAGTGCTCAACTAGAGTCATTTTCTCAACAAATCAAAGACATACGAGAACGTTTCGACAAAACTTACGAAGAAAAACGACAAAAATTGATTGCAGGAGATGAATTAGTGCCCGGTGTTTTAAAAATGGTTAAAGTGTATTTAGCAGTGAAGCGACGTACACAACCTGGCGATAAAATGGCAGGGAGACATGGTAATAAGGGTGTAGTCTCAATGATCGTGCCTATTGAAGATATGCCCTATACTGCAGATGGACGTCCTGTGGACGTTGTATTAAATCCATTAGGTGTACCTTCTCGAATGAATGTGGGTCAAGTTTTAGAAACACATTTGGGGTGGGCTGCAAAAGGATTGGGTGATAAAATTTCTCAATTATTAGAGAAAGTAAATAATAAACAAGCCAATCTTGGAGAATTACGAGAATTTTTGGATAAAATTTATAACTCCTGTGGAAAAAAGGAAGAATTGACCACTTTTACTGATACTGAAATTTTAGATTTATCAGAACATTTATGTAACGGGGTCCCAATGGCAACGCCAGTATTTGATGGGGCCACAGAACCTGAAATTCAAGAAATGTTAGCACTTGCTGGTTTACCTACAAGTGGTCAAACAACATTATACGATGGACGAACAGGAGAAGCCTTTGATAGAAAGGTGACTGTTGGCTATATGTATATGCTTAAATTAAATCACTTGGTTGATGACAAAATGCATGCCCGTTCAACAGGACCTTATAGTTTAGTGACACAGCAACCACTGGGTGGTAAAGCACAGTTTGGGGGACAACGTTTTGGTGAAATGGAAGTATGGGCTTTGGAAGCGTATGGCGCATCGTATACATTACAAGAAATGTTAACGGTAAAATCAGATGATGTGGTGGGACGAACACAAATGTATAAAAATATTGTGGCTGGCGATCATAGAATAGATGCAGGAATGCCAGAATCCTTTAATGTATTGGTCAAGGAAATTCGTTCGCTGGGAATTGATATTGAATTAGAGCAGATTTAAAACAGTTTATCGACGCACTTAGCGTCGTTTCTTTATCACCCAAAAAGGAGAACACTTTTGAAAGACCTACTAAATTTCCTGAACAGTCAAGGTAAAATAGGGGATTTCGACAAAATCTGTATCAGCCTCGCTTCACCTGAAAAAATTCGCTCTTGGTCTTTTGGAGAGATCAAAAAACCCGAAACAATTAACTATCGTACCTTTAGACCAGAACGCGATGGTCTATTTTGTGCCAGAATTTTTGGTCCTAACAAAGACTATGAATGTTTATGTGGTAAATATAAACGATTAAAACATCGTGGTGTTGTTTGTGAAAAATGTGGTGTCGAAGTCACACAAGCGAAAGTACGTAGAGAGCGGATGGCTCATATTGAATTGGCCAGCCCAGTTGCTCATATTTGGTATCTAAAATCTCTACCGTCCCGTTTGGGATTAATGCTTGATATGACATTACGTGATCTCGAGAAAATTCTGTATTTTGAAATATATGTTGTCATTGAAGCGGGTTTGACAAACCTAGAACGGGGACAATTATTAAGCGAAGAAAATTACATTGACAAAGTAGCAGAATATGGTGATGATTTTGATGTCAGAATGGGGGCAGAAGCGATTCTTGAATTATTGCGTTCAATGGACTTGCCTGCACAAATCAATAAAATTCGAGAAGATATTAATAGCACAAATTCTGACGCCAAGCAAAAAAAATTAACTAAGAGATTGAAATTAATAGAATCTTTTTTAAATTCAGGAAATCGACCCGAATGGATGGTGTTAAAAGTATTGCCTGTTCTGCCCCCTGAATTACGTCCATTAGTGCCTTTAGAAGGCGGGCGTTTTGCGACTTCTGATTTAAATGATTTGTATCGCCGTGTGATTAATCGTAATAATCGTTTGAAACGGCTACTTGATTTAAGTGCGCCTGATATTATTGTGCGCAATGAAAAACGCATGTTACAAGAATCAGTGGATGCCCTCTTAGATAATGGGAGACGGGGACGTGTATTGACTGGTTCCAATAAGATACCTTTAAAATCATTAGCTGATATGATAAAGGGTAAACAAGGTCGTTTTCGTCAAAATTTATTAGGTAAACGGGTTGATTATTCAGGTCGTTCAGTCATCGTTGTGGGACCCACTTTACGCTTACAACAATGTGGCTTACCTAAAAAAATGGCCTTAGAACTCTTTAAACCCTTTGTTTTTAGTAAATTGGAAGTCAAAGGCATTGCGACTACAATCAAAACTGCTAGAAAGTTGGTAGAACAAGAAAGTGGTATCGTGTGGGATATGTTAGAAGAAGTGATTCGAGAACATCCTGTTTTACTGAATCGCGCCCCTACATTACATCGCTTAGGTATACAAGCTTTTGAGCCAATCTTAATTGAAGGTAAAGCGATTCAATTGCATCCCCTTGTGTGTACTGCCTTTAATGCTGACTTTGATGGCGATCAAATGGCAGTGCATATTCCACTTTCAATTGAAGCGCAATTAGAAGCACGGGCATTGATGATGTCCA
>DAOVZS010000178.1 GCA_030635005.1 Thiomargarita sp.
AGTTTCCGTTCGTACGCATGTACAATTTCTGCCATATATAGCCAATTATCAATAAGCATTTCAGCTTTTGATCTGACAAAATGACCATCCGCACTTCTATGTTGTGCTTCAAATTTTTCTCTAAATCCTACTTTTTCTGCAGGCGTTTTATTTTTATCACCTATGCTTTTGATGTGCGTAACGGTTTCCTTAAATGACTTGGTTTCTGTAATAGAATCAGGCCATACTACATAAGCCATATCAGATTGCTGATCCTTCTTTTGAATTCCTCCTTGTTTTTCCCCTAGTTCTGTAAGCAACCATCCTTTGACGCCTTTATAAATCCACTCCAATTCAGATAAAATGGCATTTATTTTATGTGCAGAAAGTTCAAACTGATTACCTATTGCTGTGGCACTGATTAATGTGACCACAGAAGTCGGTTGTGGGATTTCGATGGACATATCTTTTGACCAAACGATGTATTTCCCATATTGTTTAGATTCTTTATAGGTTCCTCCCTTTTTTTCACCTTCTGCTGTTAAAATCCATGAATTATCATCAGATTTTCGTATAAATCCACACTTTAAAAAATATACAAACAGTTCTTTCGGTGATATACCAAGAGATTTTGCAAGTACTGTTGTTGAAATCATTGATTATCCTCTCTTTTAATACTGTTCAAATGATACAGATAGCTTTTTAGAAAATATTAATTTATATTATGTGCTTTTTTATGGTAACATAAATAAATTAATAATTTTTTGTATACTGCTATCAATCATGCGTTATCAAAATGGCAAATTTTAACACCCACCTCACTGTAGCGACTATTGCGAGTGGTACATGTGCTATCAGTATTGTTTTTAAGAATATCGTGCCCTTTGATACTGCAATTGTTTTGTGGATATTAGGTACATTAGGCGGTATTTTACCTGATATCGATGCCCCTATCTCTATTCCTTCCCGTTTTTTATTTACGATCTTAGCTGTCTTATTAGCATCACTTTTCGTAATCCTTCAACTCAATACTTTGTTTTGGGCAGATTTAATAGGCGCGTGGTTGGTGATTTATGCGTGTATTCGCTATGGGCTTTCTAAATTTGTTGCTTTTTTTACAACCCACCGAGGTAATTTTCATTCTATTTTAGCAGCTGTATTATTTGGTTTAATCGCTGTCGTTATCGCACATCATCTATTACATGCTACTGATCTTCTTGCCTGGTATGCTGGTTTTTTCTTAACAGGCGGGTATCTCATACATTTATTGTTAGATGAGTTGTATAGTATTGATTTTGCCAATCTACGCCTGAAAAAATCTTTTGGAAGTGCTTTCAAAATTGCCAGTTTGCGTTATCCATTATCAACAATCTTATTAGTGATAGCAAGCTTAGGCATGTTTACACTCACACCTCACCCTGAACAGGTGATTCAACAACTGTTACGCATCTTTTGAGTAAAAAGAGACCTTATTATGCCTAAAATTGTCATTATTGGTTCAGGATTTGGTGGATTAACGGCGATAAAAACGCTCCGAAAAATGGGCTGTCAAGATGCCATTACGTTAATTTCACCACGCCCTGCCTTATTTTATTTTTCGAGTTTGATTTGGGTACCGGCAGGCCTTCGCACCGAAGAAGATTTAACCATACCCTTAGATACGTTTTTCAAACGCCACAATGTTGATTATCATCAAGGAACGGTGACAGGATTAGATCCTGAGAGCCGACACGTTGAGACTGATCATGGAATAGTGACGTTTGACAGTCTGATTATTGCATCAGGCGGGCGTTTTATTAAAAAATTGCCAGGTATACAACATATTTACACGCCTTGTGAAGGATATCCGCCTACAAAAGCCTATAGTGATCGTCTGTCTAAACTTGAAGGTGGGACGTTGGCTTTTGGATTTGGGGGTAATCCTAAAGAACCGACGGCGATGCGTGGCGGACCTATTTTTGAATTTTTGTTTGGAATTGATACCTTATTACGACAACAAAAACGTCGTGATAAATTTGACCTCGTCTTTTTCAGTCCAGCGCCTGAACCCGGTAAACGTTTAGGAGCTAACGCGGTCAAAGCATTGCTGAATGAAATGAAAAAATCTAATATTCAGACACGTTTAGGTCATAAAATGAAAGGGTTTACGGAAAATTCAGTGCAAACAGAAGGCGGTGATTTTCAAAGTGATTTGACATTATTCATGCCTGGGATGACAGGACCTGCTTGGGCAGACAAAAGTGGCTTAGCCCTTTCAGAAGGCGGTTTGTTTAAGGGAGATGCACAATGTCGGGTGCTTGGATTTAAAGGCATTTATGTGGTAGGCGATAGTGGCAGTTTACCGGGTCCAAATTGGATGCCAAAACAAGCCCATATGGCTGATTTACAAGCAGAAACCGCTGCTAAAAATCTCTTAACCGAACAAAATGGACAAGTAGCAGAACTGGGTTTTAAAACAGAACTCATTTGTATTGTAGATACACTTGATAAAGGCATGTTAATTTATCGGAGTGCTAAAAGAACGATATTAATGCCTAAATTGAGACTGTTTAATTGGGCAAAACGATTTTTTGAGTGGTATTATTTACGGGATTATCGTTAAGAATCACACTGAATCAATATGATCATACGTCAGATGCAAGAACGTGATATATCTCAAGTCATAGAAATTGAACAGGCTGCGTACGTATTTCCTTGGACTCTACAAAATATTAAAGACTGTTTAAATCATGACATTTATACGGTACTGGTGTTAGAAATAGAGAAAAAGGTCATGGGTTATGGCATCCTGTCAATTGCTGCAGATGAGGCGGAACTGTTAAATTTGTGTATACATCCTAAATGGCAGGCTTGTGGATATGGACATCGTCTTTTAACACATTTACTCCAATATGCACAAAACAAAAACGTACACCGTATTTTTTTAGAAGTCCGCATTTCTAATACTGCTGCCATCACATTGTATGATAAAACAGGATTTAAAGAAGTCGGAAAACGCAAAGCGTACTATCAAAATGGGACACATTTTCGAGAGGATGCCTTGATTTTAGCTTTTCAAGCATAGAATTTAATAAGTAATATGATGACTATTCCAAGCATTGAACATTTTATCGGTAATACGCCACTCGTTCGTTTGCAACGTTTACCCGGTAAAACAAGTAATACGATTTTAGTGAAATTAGAAGGACATAATCCCGCAGGTTCTGTCAAAGATCGCCCTGCTTTAAGCATGATACTAGAAGCAGAACGACGGGGTGATATTCAAGTGGGTGATACCTTGATTGAAGCGACCAGTGGTAATACAGGGATTGCTTTAGCCATGGTAGCTGCTATAAAAGGGTATCAAATGGTTTTAATTCTGCCCGAAAATATGAGCGTAGAACGACGGCAAATGCTCACAGCATACGGGGCTAAAATCATTCTATCCAAGAATATGGAAGCAGCTCGAGATTGTGCCTTACAAATGGAACAAGAAGGAAAAGGTAAAATTCTCAATCAATTTGATAATCCTGATAATCCATTGGCTCATTATAAAAGCACAGGACCTGAAATTTGGCGGGATACGCACGGCAAGATTACTCATTTTGTCAGCGCAATGGGCACAACTGGCACCATTATGGGCACTTCACGTTATTTGAAAGAAGTGAATCCACACATTCAAATTATCGGTTTACAACCGTCCGAAGGTGCTAAAATACCTGGGATTCGTCGTTGGCCTAAAAAATATTTACCTAAAATTTTCGATGAAAAACGGGTAGACCGTATTATTGATATTAATCAAGAAACGGCTGAAAACACGACACGTCTCTTAGCAACACAAGAGGGTATTTTTGCAGGTATTTCCTCAGGAGGAGCAGTGGCAGGCGCACTTCTTTTATCCAAAGAAGTGAGCAATGCCGTGATTGTAGTGATTATTTGCGATAGAGGAGATAAGTATTTATCTACGGGAGTTTTTCCTGCTTAAGCCGTTTTTATCAATGACAGCCCCCCATAAAAAACACCGATTAAATAGGCAAAAATATGTCCTTCTGTCGTATCCAACCAAAAAGAATTAAAAAGACAGCCCACCATCATTGTCAGGAGTAACCCTTGTACCATAAAATGAGTGCTTTGAGTTAATTTTTTTGAACTGCGCCATACGGTATAAAAAAAATAGAGGAACAAAGCGATACCTATCACTCCCCACTGCATACCTATCATTAAATATTCATTATGGGGATTCGTGGTAGTTTCTAAACCAAGACGATTTGCTAATTTCTGATATTCATAACTAAAACTCCCGGTGCCAGAACCAAAGACAGGCTTTTCCGCTATTAACGTGACCGTGTTTGTATACCATTCAAGACGATTCCCCACAGAAGTGTCACTGTCTCCCTGTTGATAAGTTTGAATATTTTCAAAAATTAAATCAACCCTTTCCTGTAACATCACAGAGTGAGTATACACTACAATACTTAAAATTGTTAATATCAGCCCCCCTATAAAGAGACCTCGTAATCGATATATTTGATATAGAAATAAAATGCTTAAACAAAATACAAGCAAATAGCCAAGACGCCCTGCACTCATAAAAAGTATATTATAAATCATTAAGATGATCAGTATGCCAAATAATCCTCTCCTTTTTTGAGAAAACCAACTCTGTACAGCTAAAAAATACGTTGCTAATACCATTAACATACTTTGTATAATATAGTCTTTAAAAATAAAGGGATTATCTGGAGTGCCTTTACCAATAATTTCCCAACCTGTC
>DAOVZS010000223.1 GCA_030635005.1 Thiomargarita sp.
GATAGGGGATGGTGCTTTTATTGGTTCAGATACTCAGTTGATTGCTCCAGTGAGTGTGGGGGCAGGTGCTACAATTGGGGCAGGTAGTACCGTGACACGAAATACACCGCCTGATGCTTTAACCTTAAGTCGTTCTGTACAAAAAACGATATCTGCTTGGCAACGTCCTGTTAAGAAAAAATGATTGTGCTTGACATTTGTCTCTAATTGCAATACATCTAATCTCTTCATTATAACCAAAGGGTTTATTTTCCTTGAGTGATATTCCGATAAGTGGGTTATTTGGCCTATTGTTATTTTTAATTTTATGTTCTGGATTTTTTTCTGCCTCTGAAACCAGTATGATGGCGATTAATCGTTATCGTTTGCGTCATCTTGCTGCTAAAAAACATCGCGGGGCACAACGTGTTAATGATTTATTAAAAAAACCAGATCGTTTAATTGGTGTCATTTTATTAGGTAATAATTTTGTCAATATTTTTGCGTCTTCCATTGCTACTGTGATTGCTATTAAGTTGATGGGGGAAGCGGGTATTGCGATTGCTGCTGCATTATTAACAGTAGTCATTCTGATTTTTAGTGAAGTTGCACCTAAGACTGTCGCTATTCTTCATCCTGAAAAAATCGCTTTTTCGGCTTCCTTGTTTATTAAACCTTTGTTAATTTTGTTTTATCCTATCGTGTGGATAATTAATCACATTACAAATGGTTTTTTAAAACTAATCGGTATTTCTGAAGAGGATAAAAGTACCCATCATTTAAATTCTGATGAATTACGTACCGTCGTCGTTGAAGCAGGGGAACTGATTCCAAAATCTCATCAAGAAATGTTATTAAGCATTTTAGATTTAGAAAAAGTGTCTGTAGAAGATATTATGGTGCCACGTAATGAAATTGTTGCAATCGATTTGAATGCACCGGTTGAAAAAATTATGTCTCAAGTCGCTACTAGCGAACATACACGTTTACCCTTATATCGTGAAGAGATAGATCAAGTGATTGGTATTATTCATTTGCGTAAATTATTATATTTATTTGAACGCAATGAATTTAGTAAAGCGGCTTTGGAAAAATCTGCACGTGAAATTGATTTTGTACCTGAAGGCACCCCTTTACATACGCAATTGGTGAATTTTCAAAAAAATAAGCGGCGTATTGGTTTGGTGGTGGATGAATACGGAGATATTCAGGGGTTAGTGACGCTTGAGGATATTCTTGAGGAAATTGTAGGTGATTTTACGACAAATCCTGATA
Organism: Thiomargarita sp.; assembly: GCA_030635005.1. Taxonomy (GTDB): domain Bacteria; phylum Pseudomonadota; class Gammaproteobacteria; order Beggiatoales; family Beggiatoaceae; genus DAOVZS01. Next base: position 1,255 of record DAOVZS010000223.1, read on the forward strand.
CACCCGATATACAACCACAAGATGATAATACGTGTATTGTGGAAGGGAGTATTACGGTACGAGAATTTAATCGTGTCATGCAATGGCATTTACCCTTAGATGGACCTAAAACACTGAATGGCTTAATTTTAGATTATTTAGAGGTTATTCCTGAAGCAGGCACCAGTTTACTTTTGGATGGGCATCCCATAGAAATTATACAAATGGCGAATAATGCTGTTAAAATTGTACGCGTTCAAAGCCCCAAGTCTCTCCGCTAAGGGCTCCTAAAAGGCACTGTTAGTTGTGCCTTTTTCTATATTAATCACTTACTGATGATAAGTGGTTTTTAAAATCTATATATCCAGATGTTTTAACAATGTTCATATCCCCATTGCGTCTTTTAATCACAATAGAAGGCATTTTAACACCATTAAACCAGTTTGTTTTAACCATGGTATATCCCCCAACATCTTCTATTATGATGCGATCGCCCACACGTAAAGGCACGTTGAAACAACATTCTCCAAAAATATCACCTGCGAGACAAGAATTTCCCGCAATCTGATAACAGTGTGCTCCGTGCCTATCTCCTGTGATCTTTGCTTGTTCTTGATAGGTTAATAAATCAAGTGTATGGGCTTCTATGGAACTGTCTATAATTGCAATATCACGTTCATTGTGTACAATATCCAGTACTGTAGTGACTAAAGTAGTGGTGTTTGCAATGACTGCTTCTCCCGGTTCAAGATAAACTTGGATATTAAAATGGGTACTAAAGGCTGTTAATTTGGTGCTAAAGTGCTCTAAAGGATAATCTTCTTGGGTAAAAGAAATCCCTCCTCCCAAACTCACCCATTCTAATTGATGTAATAATTCACCATACGTATGACTTATCATATCCAATAATGTCGAAAAATTCTCAAAATCCTTATTTTCACAATTATAATGAAACATGACGCCTTTTATTAAATGAGATACTGCCCATACATCCTGAATATCAATCACTCCAAGTCTAGAATATTGTCGGGCAGGATTCGCTAAATCAAAATCAGAATAACTGATTTGGGGATTAAGGCGTAATCCGATATCCAAATGACTCACGTCAGGATAAAATGTTTTTAATTGGGCAACAGAATTAAATATAATTTTATCTGCATATTTTTTTAATTGAATAATATCTGCTTTTGAAAAAGCAACACTATAAGCGTGAACCTCTTTACCAAATGTATCATAACCCAATTTCGCTTCATATAATGAGCTGCTGGTTGTGCCATCCATATATTGGCGTATTGTGTCAAAAACAGTCCAAGTAGAAAAACATTTTAAAGCCAATACCGAACGTGTGCCCGATTTCTCTCGCAACGTTTGAATTTTTTTTAGATTCTCTACCAGTCTATTTTCATCTATTAGATAATACGGTGTATCCATTATGCCATTTTTTTGAAAGGCAGAGTCACTGGTAGTGCAATACCCCGTTCTAAGGATGCGAGATGAATTTTTTGGGGTGTAAAATGTTTTTCCACAACCTGCACAACAATATCATTTTCAAAGGATTTACAAGAAAAAATATCTAAATATGCATCTCGGTTATTTTCGCTAAAATGCCCTGTAATTGCAGACGTTTCAATTAACTGCACTAAAGAATACCCAGCAGCTTCAGGACTATGTTCTGCAAAATGAACAATGATGGGATCGCCATAGGCTTTCATATCAATGCGTTCAACTAATTCTTTAACAAAAGCGGCGATAGCATCTTGACTGCACACATTAGTGTTGCATTCACCAAGATCTAAAATCAGATGTTGTCCCCACGGAGTAGATTTCTGCACTATTTTATGTTCCTCACTAAACATTTTTTATATCTTCAGAAGACTTACCTTGTCGCTGATTCCAATTAATAGCGACTCCTACAAACAATGTAATAAAGCCTGTTCCAAACCATAATATCCCCCATCCCAGCACGCCAATAGAAATCAGAAGTTTTGCAAGCTCATATAATCCAAGACATAAAGGAAACAGTGCAATCATTAATCGCAAACGCCACGCCATTAATAATAAAATACAGGCTGTTGTTATATTTAACCACAACATCATTTCAGGTA
>DAOVZS010000285.1 GCA_030635005.1 Thiomargarita sp.
AGGGGTAGGTTTCGTGCTGTCAGTTATGCAAAATATTGAAGGTATTATTTTGATTGAACTTAGCTACGATGTGATGTCTCACCCCTGGAGTTAAAAAATGGAAAGATGCTTTTTTAGAAACAGAGTGCGTAACATCAGCACTTTAAATGGATAAAGTCTCTTAAATATAAGCTATTGTTTGTCAAAAAAAACATGAAAAAACATTATTTATATCCGCTTTGGATTCGATTATGGCATTGGACGAATGCACTATTATGTATACTCTTGATTATTTCTGGAGTGAGTTTGCATTATGGCAGTCAAGCATTTGAAATATCCATCTCTATTCATAATATATCAGGTATTGTATTAAGCATACTTTGGCTCATATTTATTATTGGAAATATGACATCTAAAAATAGTCAACATTATAAAATAAAATTTAAAGGACTTTTTAAACGTATTGTACAACAATCATATTATTATGGTATTGGAATTTTTAAAGGAGAACCGCATCCTTATCCGGTGTCTGCTGAAATGAAATTTAACAGTTTGCAACAATTAACCTATATCGCAGTAATGTATGGTTTAATGCCTATTTTAATCGGAAGTGGCTTATTGTTTCTCTTCTTTGTAGGTACGTTTAATATTTGGCTTATTGCGATTACGCATTTAATCGTAGCTTATTTAATCATCTTATTTATGGTGACACATCTTTATATCATTACAACAGGTGACACAATATTAAGTAATTTTCGGGCTATGATAACAGGATGGGACAATATTAATGATTAAAATCATCCTCATCACCCTACTAGGTTTGTTGCTTAGTATCTTGTTATATCCCACCTTTTTTGAATATTACACCGGTGTTGTCAATAGTAAACTCACTTATCACAATAGCAAACAGTTGAGTCAACATGAATTTGATAGCGTGGCTGATGCATTAACCTATCAAGCCCGTTATGAGAAGGCGACCATATTGATGGCAGATGAGCTTAATGATTTGAGTCGTGAGATTAAAATAAAAATGTTGATGAATACCCCATCTTTTCTCCGACAAACCGATTTTAAGCATATTAAATATTTTCGTAATGCAGGTATTCGTCAGTATAAAGGGCCTAAAACCTGTTTACGTTGTCATCAAACCCTCAAAGTACATCATGCCGATGGGCGACAAACAACAGTCGATACATTAGAAGATGTGGTCAATTCAGTACATTTTAAATTTCAAAGTGCTGCAGGCGGATTTTCAACTTATGGTTATGATGGGCGACAAGTCAATAGCGAACGAGCGATTCCAGTGGGTAAAATAAACCGTGCTTGTGGGATACCTGGTAGCTTTTCTTGGACAGGTTGGGCAGATCTCATTACGACAAAACATAATGATATTCGCAGTGAAGGGTGTGGACAATGTCATATTGGTGGGAATTATCATCCTGCTACCGAAAAAATGATGCCTATCGGAGATGTACCACCAGAGACCAAACAAGGGATTGATTGTTTGATTTGTCATGCAGCCCGTTATGATATGAATCAACGCTATGTCATTGAAGATGATCTCGGGCGACGCTGGAATCAAGACAGAAGTTTAACAGCAGCACTCAGTGTGACACGTGCAAGCAATAATAACTGTTTACACTGTCATCAACATAATATGGGCGGTGATGCGTATCAACATAATGTTGCTGCCAAATCATTAGGCTATAAAAATAAACGTTTAATACATACAGGGGCAAAACGGGGCAATCCTTTTAGTCCAGAAGATGATGTTCATGCAGCAGCAGGCTTATTATGTACAGATTGTCACGTGCCAGAAGGCCATAAAATTCCTCGGGGACGTTTAGGCGTCGATTTAGTCGCGAATGATTTACCTGAAAAAATAGTGTCTTGTGACAGTTGTCATACTTCAACACCGCATACCCGTTCCAAAGATCAGGCCTTGCTTAATGGACATGTTGCTAAATTAGCATGTGAAACCTGTCATATTACACACCTCCAAGATAATAATGTGGTCCTTAGAGATTGGGTACATCCCACTTGGAATGAAGAAGAAGGCATTTATACGCCAACAGATATTTA
>DAOVZS010000251.1 GCA_030635005.1 Thiomargarita sp.
AGTGTGAGATTAGTCATAATGTGACCACATCCGTATCACTTTGACTGTTTTGAGTGATACAAATACTTGATATACTAAGCGATGCTGTATATTAATACGTCTTGAGTAAGCCCCATCCAAATCACCGACTAATTACTCACTGTTAATTTTTTTGCATCTTTTTTAGCTTGTGTGGTATATACGATTTTCCAATTCACCATTCTAATACCTTAGAACATTCTGCTATTGGTTGCTCTAATCCCTCTTTAATGGATTCTCGCATACCTGGAATTGATAATAAATATAAAGTTTCTTGAATAGCAGACCAATCTTCTTCAGAAACAAGTACAGCATTAACTGTGTGTCCAGTAATTAATATCGGTTGATGAGAACGCGCAACCTCATTAATAAGATGAGGCAGTTTTACAGAATCCTGGTGAATAGTCAATGTCGTCATAACAATTTTAAATACAGCTTGATTACAAATAAAAACAAAAACAGTGGGCAAGCGTTATCTTACCCACATGACACATATTTACAAGAATTTCATTACCCTTTGTGTTCTCTCAAATTCTTTCTTTTTTGGCTTGCTACTTTTCGCAAGAATTGTTTCACGCCATTTATTTTTCTCTATCATCAGTTTTTTGATGTATTCAGCTTGTTCTTTTTGTTTGGTAGGATTGTCTTTCAACGTTCCCGCTTCGAGTTCTTTTAACAATTCTAGCGGATCAACGGGTTTTTCAACAGGTATTTTTTTCTTCATTTCACCCTCTAAATACTGTTCAGCCTTTTCATTTTTTTCCAAATGTCCATATCCTGCTGCTGTTTTTGCACCAACGCCTAACCACTGTACTGCCTCAATCAAGACTTCCAAGGCTTTTTGAGCCATATCCTCATTTTTAATATCCCGTGCAGCAATACCCATTAAAAAACTGGCACGTTTGGCAACTAAAAACGGAACAGGGACGGGATCATGCCAATCTGCAGGGACGTGTTCTGGATTAATACCTTGATTTTCTTGACCTTTTGCATACCAATCTCCATAATGCGGTGTCATGATATCTGCACTTAATTTGACGGGATCTATGGGAATCGCATCAAAAAATATCAGTTTTCCTGCTTGTTCTACTGTACCTTGTTTCTCCGCTTCCTTTTTATCAAGCCCAAACCAATCTTTAAGACGTTGTGCTCTATCGGTGTCATCCCATTGTTCCACCCAAGCCCGTAATACACCTTTGATCGCACTGCCCGCTAAAAAAGGCACGCCCAGTGTTTGATGCCATGTAAATCCATTTTCGACAGGATGGGGTAAGCCTAATCCCGTCACAAAATGCCAATTAGTATCACAAATAGCATGTTGACCTTTAAGGGCTTTGATCAGTGTTATAGTACGCTCTGCATGTTGTGTGAGTTTCTCAGAATTACCACATGTTTTGTTAGCAACGCTATTAATCCACTCAGATTTCGCAGTATCATCCAATTTCCAATCTGCATCATAGCGATTGAAAAAACGGGTATACCATAATCCAAGATGCCCTCCTTCAGGAGCAGTATTGGGTGACTGGTGTTCGGTGTATAAGGGTATCGTCATAATTGATCTTCCTTCATAAACGCATCTGCAAATTTCATCACCCAACTCATAAATATCATAGCTTCTGCTTGTGCAGCAATATAGGTATGCATATCACTACAAGTAATGCCGCTTAATAATCTTTCTTGCCCATAAAAAGGTTGTCCTTCTTGCGTCAACCAATCTGAAAGCAATTGATAAATCAGTCTATAATCCTTTTTATCAGTCGCTTTACTTCTATAAAACGCAGCCGTTTGTCCTAATCCATTCGCATGAATCATAAAGGGTATCCCTTTAACATGACTACAATATTCTTTGCGTTGGGCTTTATCTAATTGCGTTTGTGCCAATTGAACCTGTTCTAAGGCAAATCTTGCCCGTTGTTGTTGCATGGTTTGCATATTTATTTAATTATTCTCCAGCAACGTTTTAATACGACACCAGCCCATACCCACCGTTTCATTACCACCCAATTGTAAATAGGCGTGTTCTGGTGGAAAGAGATCACTTAGAATATGATTCAAAATATTTTGAGATGTTTTTTTGCTCTTTTCTTTACGAGATTTTTGAGCGACTAATCCACAATACAGTAAGGTATCAGCGGGCAAGGTCTCTACATGCCACAATGCATCCGGCTTAACAATTTTAGTCTCATTATCTATGGCAATGTGGGCATTAACAGGGGTCGCATATCTGGAAATATGGGCAAACAGTTCATTACTCACAATAGTAAGTTGTTCACGTAATGCTGTTTTAATGTCGTCTCCCTCAATAAGTTTTGCAATACTTTTTACTATATTATCAACTTCCACATGTGGTTGCATTGTAAACCGAAATTCTTCTAAAAATAACGGATCTGCTGGTAATGTGTCAGAAACCAAAGCTTTATCTTTAGGTATGTTAGGCACCGTAAAGTGATTACCCTCTGCTAATCCTAAACGACGCCAATCAGATTGCCACCGTTGTAATATCGCTGGGCACGTCACCCATTTAAAATGTCCTGTCAATGATCGTACAGGTAATAATAATAATCGGGCATCGGTGACAGCAAGAGCACCTGCATGATCTGACCCATTTTGCATATCAGGACCAAATACCTCAACAACCCATTTTTCTTCCTGCTGACGTTGTTCGGCTAATGCCCGCAACGCCCCTTTTACTGCAGAACCATACACACAAGGCCATCCTGTATGAGATTCACGTTGAATAGGG
>DAOVZS010000075.1 GCA_030635005.1 Thiomargarita sp.
CGGTTATTGTATGAAGGACGCAGAGCGTCTAGGCATGCATTCCCAACCAGAGGTTGGGAACGAGAAGAATACCTCTAATATGTCCAATATTATCTTTGATAGTTACTCAATCGGGTAGTGCTATAATCACTACTCTGACAAACGATGTAACCATTTTTTATGAGATTTATTCAATATCCGCACCACTGCTTTAGCAGAAATGGTGGCACCGCTAATTGAATCTACCTCATGCGGAGACGTTTTGCTGCCTTTTTTGACGAGGACAATGTTTGGATTAGGGGTTAAAGCTTTAAAATTTTCTTGAAAATCGGCATCTTTAAAAATTTTGTCGCCAAGCCCAGGCGTTTCTCGACTTTCTAATACTTCCATACCGACAATCATTTGAAGGGCAGGTTTATATCCATACAATATTCCGATCGTATCTTGAAAACCAGGTCCTGCCCCCGGAATGGCATAACCGATTAACGTATCATTGTGATCATACCCTGCATATAAGGTATCACTGTTATTTTCCTCAGACGCATTTTTTTGCAATGCACCGTCGGCATAACGCATTTTTTGTATTCGTGTCACACCGGGTAAGACTTTAAAGACTGCTTCACGCAACACTTTTGCCTTATATGCTGTGATAGTGGGTAATGTCAGTTCATAAATACTGATAATGGCAATGCCAGAGATTAATCCTGCAATACCCAAGGTTAAAATCAATTTTAAAGAACTGGGTTCTTTAACTTCTTTTGTCACACTGTCATTATTCATGTTGATGCCCCTTTATGTCCAAACGCCCGTGGTTGCGTATAACGTTCAATCAAAGGAACAGTCGCATTCATCAATAAAATGGCATACATCATGCCTTCTGGAAATCCTCCAAAAACACGTATTAAGACTACCAATAATCCAATACCAATGCCAAAAATCCAAGCACCTTTAGGCGTCAACGGAGATGTGACGGGATCAGTCGCCATAAAAAATGTGCCAAATAACAATCCACCCGAAAACAGCGTAAATAAAGGACTGGGATAATGTACTGAATCCACTAAATATAGGATCGTTGAGAAAATGAACACGGTACTTAAAATCGCAGCAGGAATACGCCAATCAATACTACGTCGCAACATGAGATAAATACCGCCCAAAATAATCAATACACCGCAGGTTTCTCCAAAAGAACCTGTTGTTAATCCAAACATCAGATCCATTAAAGGACTGTCTTGGTATTGAAATTTCATCAAACCTAAAGGCGTAGCAGACGTCACCGCATCCACACTCGATTGCATAAAGGGCATTGCTAAAGTACTGGGATAAATATTAAATAATCCTGTCGAATGGACAGCCCACGTAGTCATCGCAATGGGAAAATTAGCCAACAAGAATGCTCTACCGAGTAAGGCAGGATTAAAAAGATTATTGCCTAATCCTCCCCACATCATTTTGCCTAAACCCATCCCTACGACGCTACCTACAAACGCCATCCACAGCGGTAAACTGGGGGGTAACGTGAGCCCAATCAATAATCCTGTGAGGATAGCACTGCCATCTCCAAGAGATTTTTGGGAACGGGGAGAAAATATCCATTCTGTCAGCATTGCACCTGCAATACATGACAGTAAAATAAACAGGACACTGATACCAAAAAACCATATTGAAACCAGACAAATCGGTATCAGTACATAAATGACATCCAACATGGCTTGGGGTGTTGTCAAGCCCTGCACCAAAAACGGTGCTGTTTGGACAACCAATTTTGGATCTTTTAACTTCATTATTTGTATGAATTAGACTGATAAAAAAAAATTATTGTAACATAAGATAAGTATTATAAAGCTTGTGCCAATCCTTGCCCCATTAAAACCTTCTTTTCTGTGGGCAACCATGCAAGACGTTTCGCATCTAATAACATAATCACCGTTGAACCCATATTAAAACGTCCCATTTCAGCAGCACGTGCTAATACAGGTGCCGTCTCATCAGAATATTGCCATTGTTCAATTTGAGAGGCGTGATTAGGCGGGAAAAAACGTGTGGGCGTGATCACCCCTTCCCACACAGTTTCTATACTGCCTACAAAAATAGCCCCAACTAAAATTAACGCCATTGCACCGAATTCAGTTTCAAAGACACAAATAACCCGTTCATTACGTGCAAATAAATTGGGCACCACTTCGCTAGTGCGTTGATTGACACTGAATAATTCTCCCGGCACATAAATCATATCCGTTAATTGCCCCGTTGTGGGGATATGGATGCGGTGATAATCTTTGGGAGACAGATATAAGGTACAAAATAAGCCGTTTTGAAACTTATTAATGATAGTCGTTTGTTCTGCCAATAAGTCAGACAGTTGAAAAGAACGTCCTTTGGCTTGGAGTAAGCTGCCGTCATTAATATGACCCATTTGACTGATTTCAGCATCGACGGGGCTCAGTATGTCGGCATCCCCCAAGGGACGGGCTTCAGGTTTTAACGCACGTGTGAAAAATTGGTTAAAACTGGGATAGCTACGAATATCAGGAGATTGCGCAATACTCATGTCTATCTGATAGTGTTGAATAAAACGTCTAATCATCCAATGGGTGAAAAATCCCATTTTTAAGCGGGTGAGTTTTAAGACGATTCGGGATAAAAAGTGTTGGGGAATCAGATATTGGGGTAAGGTTAAGAGTTTGTTTTTCATAGTTATTTCTAATATCAGGGGCTAAGCCCCTGATGTGTCATAGACCTTATTTCGTTTGATAGGCTTCTAATTCATGGAAATTAAGGCTTTGATAAATCTCTTTTGCAGCGGGTGCAATCACTTCAATATGTTTCATATATTCTGCAACTGTAGGGATTTTGCCCAGTTTCGCGGTGACAGCGGCGAGTTCTGCAGATGACAGGTAAACATTGGCATCTTTTCCTAAGCGATTAGGGAAGTTTCGTGTTGAAGTGGAAACCACAGTTGCCCCATCTTTAACACGTGCTTGGTTACCCATGCATAAGGAACAGCCTGATGTTTCGGTACGTGCCCCTGCTTTTCCAAATATAGAATAAACGCCTTCTGCGATTAATTCTTGTTCATCCATACGGGTTGGCGGAGCTACCCAAAGACGTGTGGGGACATTATTGCTATTTTCTAATACTTTGGCAGCAGCACGATGATGGGTAATATTGGTCATACAAGATCCAATAAAGACTTCATCAATAGGCGTACCTGCAACGTCTGAAAGCAATTTCACATCATCAGGATCATTAGGGCAAGCCAGTATGGGTTCTTTGATCTCATTTAAATCGATTTCAAGCACAGCAGCATATTCAGCATCAGCATCAGCTTCTAATAAAACAGGTGCTTTTAACCAATTTTCCATTGATTCAACTCTGCGCTCTAAGGTGCGTTTATCCCCATAACCATTCGCAATCAGCCATTTGAGTAGGGTAGCATTAGATTTAAGATATTCAATAATAGGGGCTTTTTCTAAACGGATGGTACTGCTATTTGCGGAACGTTCTGCTGAAGCATCTGCAAATTCAAAGGCTTGATCTACTGTTAAATTGGCTAATCCTTCAATTTCTAGCAATTTTCCAGAAAAGATATTTTTCTTACCTTGTTTTTCTACAGTGAGTAAGCCTTTTTGAATCGCCACATAAGGAATCGCATTCACAAGATCGCGTGCCGTAATGCCGGGTTGCATTTCTCCTTTAAAACGGACTAATACCGATTCTGGCATGTCTAAAGGCATAACACCGAGGGCAGCTGCAAAAGCGACTAAACCAGAACCTGCTGGAAAACTAATCCCAATAGGAAAACGGGTATGTGAATCTGCGCCCGTACCTACGGTATCGGGTAATACCATGTGATTTAACCAAGAATGAATAATGCCATCACCGGGACGTAATGAGACACCGCCTCGATTTTGGATAAATTGAGATAAATCGCGATGTAATTTAACATCAACAGGTTTGGGATAAGCAGCTGTATGACAAAAGCTTTGCATAACTAAATCGGCTGAAAAGCCTAAACAGGCTAATTCTTTTAATTCATCACGTGTCATCGCACCTGTAGTATCTTGTGATCCCACGGTAGTCATTTTGGGTTCGCAATAAGTACCCGGACGTACACCTTTAAGACCACACGCTTTACCCACCATTTTTTGGGCTAAGGTAAATCCTTTGCCGGTATCTTCAGGGACAGTCGGTTGGATAAATAGGGTAGACGGTGCTAACTTTAAGGCTTCACGTGCTTTATCTGTCAGGCTTCTGCCCAAAATCAGGGGAATACGTCCGCCTGCTTGTATTTCATCAGACATCGTGCTGGGACGTAAGTTAAATTGAGTCAGCTCTTTTCCTTGTTCATTAACAATCCGCCCTTCTGTAGGGTAGATCGTAATCACATCACCTGTATTTAATGCGGTGACATCACATTCTATGGGTAACGCACCTGAATCTTCTGCAGTATTAAAGAAAATGGGGGCAATTTTTCCCCCTAAAATAACACCGCCTTGGCGTTTATTAGGGACATAAGGAATATCATTACCGATATACCATAAAACAGAATTGATGGCAGATTTACGTGAAGAGCCTGTGCCAACCACGTCACCTACATAGGCGATAGGGTGTCCTTTTTCTTTTAATGTCTCTATCGTATCCAATGCACTCGCATCTTTATTGATAAGCAGGGCTTTGGCATGTAAAGGAATATCGGGACGACTCCAGGCTTCTGAGGCAGGGGATAAATCATCGGTATTGGTTTCACCCGGGACTTTAAACACAGTAACTGTCATGGTTTTAGGTAAAGCAGGTTTACTGGTAAACCAGTCTGCTTCAGCCCAAGCAGTCATTATTTTTTGAGCCCAAGCGTTGTTTTTTGCTTTTTCTACGATATCATAATACGCATCAAACATTAATAGGGTATGTGATAACCCTTTTGTGGCTATTGGGGCAAGTTTCTCATTATCCAGTAATTCCATAAGGGGTTTTATGTTATATCCCCCTAACATCGTTCCCAGCAAAGTGGTGGCTTGGCTTGGGTTTATTTTTGGAGACCTGCTATTACCTTTGGCGACTTCTGCTAAAAAATTAGCTTTCACATAAGCGGCTTCATCCACACCGGGTGGCACGCAGTGTGTCAAAAGATTGACTAATTCATCTCCATCAGATGGTTTTTTCAATAAATCCACTAATGCGGTGACTTGTTCAGCATTTAAAGCTAAAGGAGGTAATCCTTGCTTAGCCCGTTCTTCGGTATGTTGTTTATAAGCTTCTAGCATATTATCTGTCCTAATATCTTAATTTAGGTTGATGAGTATGAGTATTTTAGCATTAAATGCTTAATTGTATGTACTTTGTCTGATTCAGACAAGCGTATCCAAGGGTAATCCCCCCCTGGATTTTGTATTAACTGACGGAAATCTTTTGAGCACGTGTTTTTGCTTCTTCTAATTCGTCGCCTTGCATCACAGCAGTCGTTTCAATAGTCACCGTCACTTCCCTAGATTTCGTGGTTTCAATCGCTGTAATATTTAATCGCCCTTCTTCATTCAAGCGAAAAATAATCTCAATAGGTGAATTGGCAGGTAAATTATCAGGCATCTTAAGAATGGCGGTGCCAATTTCTACAGCGTCTTCAGCGTTTATCTTACTCTCAAGCACTTCATCTTCCATCACCCGAATTTTAGCCGTTTTTTGATTATTTAAATGGGTTCCAAATTTTTGTCTGACTTCTATAGGGACTCGGGTATTTTTTAAAACAAGATTCACCACTTCGTCCTGATTATTTTCATTTCTGGCAACCACACCAAAACTTTTACTGGCTACATTTTTAATCGCAATATTAGAATGCTTAATCGCTTCCACTGTAAACCCTGTTTCATTCGCAACCGATTGAACAATCTCGTCTGGAATGTTTTGGTTTTCTATGTCTTTTTCAGTATATCCCGTACACGCTTTGACACGTTCAATGAGTACATCATTAAGGGAAAGTTTCCACGCATACATGGCTGCGCCCTTTGTAATTGCCTCATCAGGTGCAAATTGCTTAGGTCTGATTGTTGGAAATTCTTTACGGAGACGATCACTGATTTGGGGCATACGTGCTGATCCCCCCACTAAAATAAATTTATCAAAGGTGTTATAACCTTTTTGCTGCGCTTCTTCCAACATATTATGCGTCAAACTAATCGTTCTTTCCAATAAATCTTCTGTGATTTCAGCAAATTTTTCACGTGTCAGTTCGATTTTGACACGTTCACCCGCTGATGTCACCATAATAGGTGTTTTTTGGCGCTGAGAAAGGGTTTTTTTGGCTTTTTCTGCTGCTAATTGCATATTTTGCCAAGTATCAACATCGGCTAAAATATCTTCGGTTGATCCTGTTTTTTCTTCAAACTGTTCAACCATGTATCGAATAATTCTGTCATCCCAATCTTTTCCCCCGAGCTCTTTATCGCCCCCTGTGCAAATTACTTCAATAATATCGGGTTTTGCATGAAACATGGTAATATCAAACGTGCCGCCCCCTAAATCATATACTAAGATAACGTTTTCATCGTTATTTTCCAGCATCCCATAAGCAATGGCAGCAGCAGTCGGCTCATTAAGCACTTGACGCACGTTTAATCCTGCGATTTCACCTGCTAAACGTGTTGATTCACGTTCATTATTCCCAAAATATGCAGGACACGTAATCACAACATCAGTGATATCCTCTTTTAAGCCTAAATTAATGCGTGCATCATTCACCAATTTTCGTAAAATATAACTAGAAATTTCTTCTGGACGATAATTTTTACCTTGATATTCAAATAAAAAGTAGGGATCACCCATAGAACGCTTGATCAGCGTTACAATTTCATTTGGATAAATTTTAGCATTTTCTTTCGCGATTTCACCCACCGTAATATTATCACCATCAAAAAAGACGACAGAGGGGGTGATACGCTGATTTTCTGCATTAAGCACAACAGCAGTCTTACCATATTCATTCACGTAAGCAATCGCTGAATATGTTGTACCTAGATCAATACCAAATATTTTTTTGAATTGATTATTCATTTTTTTTGTTCCATATACTCATTCTTGACTATTTTAATCAGAAATTTTAAAAAATATATTATAATCTTATGAGAAACATTACACAAATTACAAGATATCATCATGTTTAAACCTTTAGCCATGCAACATATTTCACTTAAAGTATTGAGTGAAGATGTGCCTTTAACAGCACAAGTGTTAGCAGAATGTGGTCTTTTTCATCCTGAAGCAAGTGACGTATTCGCAGAACATTTACCTGAACGTCTTGGAGAAACATTTCATCAGATCTTTAGCATAGCACATAGCCGTTTTAATAAAATTTTAGCACGCTTCCCAATAATACAGTCTCCTTTAACTTATCGTACTGTCAGCCTTTCAGAATTAGAACAGGTTAATCAGCAATTGGGTGATATTTGGCAAGCAATTTCGCAATTAGAAGAAAAACTACATCAGCATCATGAACAACAGACATATTTTAAACAATTACTGGAAACGCTCAAAATATTTTCTGGATTGGATGTTGATTTAAAGCTCTTTCAAAAATCAACACATTTTTTAAATTTACATATTGGAACTGTATCCGTAGATACGCTTGAACATCTTGAAGAAGCGATGGCTTTAGCAAGCCATTTCCTCACTATTTTTCAACGTAATGAACAGAGTGTCTCTTTTGTAGTGGCAGGTCCTTTAGAACATCAAGATAAAGTACGTGCTATTTTAGAACATGCTGATTTTCAAGCTTTGAATATTCCACCCGAATTTCACAAGCATCCCCAACAAGTTCATGCTGATTTAACGGCACACCTTGTACTGTTACAAAAACATATAGAGAAGGTGAAGGTCACTATTCAGGCGTTATCTGAAAAACATAAATTGAGTTTAGTACAGGCTTCTCACATTTTAAACAATGCGGCTGCATACGCAGAACTCTCCAAAAATTTAAGAGGACGGGGACATTTAGCGTTAATTGAAGGTTGGATGCCTACATATAAAGTCTCTCAGTTAGAAGATGAACTGAGTCAACAACTTAAATCACCTTTTGTATTAAATACGCGTACACCCGCTGCATCAGAATATGCACATGTGCCGTCATTAATACGCCATCATCGATTGTTTGCCCCCTTTATGACACTGGTGAAAAATTATGGCACGCCACGTTATGGAGAATTTGATCCCACACTGTTATTTACAGTGACATTTTTACTGATGTTTGGTACGATGTTTGGCGATGTAGGGCATGGTGCTTTGATTGCAGGAGCGGGGTGGTATTGGCGTGATACATTGAAAACATTTACCCCCTTTTTTATAACGGCGGGACTTTCTTCCATGTTTTTTGGTTTTTTATATGGGAGTATTTTTGGTTATGAAGAAGTTTTATTGCCCGCCTTATGGATATCGCCTATTCACAATCCTAATATCATGTTAAAGGTGGCACTTTATTGGGGCATTGGGTTTATTTTATTAGCCACATTGCTGACGGTGATGAATCGATGGCATGCGGGTGAATATGCGGATGCACTGTTTAATAATACAGGAATTTCTGGTATCTTGTTGTATTTAGGCGGTTTTTATGCAGCACAACAATGGATGCTCTATGATATTTTTGAATATGATCAACAACTGGCTGTGTTATTGCCATTGTTCATTATTTTAGGCTATAAATGGATTATCAATAAATTATCTTTTGGAGAGCGTTTTCTGGTCACCCTCATTGAAGGTTTAGAATCTGTAATCAACTATCTTGCCAATACCCTTTCATTTTTACGTGTCGCAGCTTTCAGTCTTAATCATGCTGCCTTAGCCATCGCCGTCTTTACCTTAGCTAATATGATAGACAATCCTGCTCATTGGTTAGTTATTATTTTAGGGAACCTTTTCATTGTGATCGTAGAAGGGGCGATTGTGACGATTCAAGTCTTACGTTTAGAGTATTATGAGGGTTTTTCACGTTTTTTCAGTGGGGATGGACGTGCATTTCATCCCTTGACGATTGGATTGCATCAAAAATAAAGGAAAGGGCGCAAACCTAGGGTAATGTCCATTGTCGCATTAAACCGATGGTATTCACCCACGCTCGCAAACCTATGGCGCTGCCCCAGGCTGATATATGTCGCTCTTTCAGGGCTTCTTCTCGTTCCCAACCTCTGGTTCACTGCCATTAACTTAATATGTAACTCATTGAAATTAAACAAAAATTTCTCGTTCCCACGCGCCAGCGTGGGAATGCCTACCACAACGCGCTGCGTTGTAGGACGCAGCGCGTCCTTTGCTCGCACGTGTCATAATATCATTAGTCTTTATATGTTTTCTTGTTC
>DAOVZS010000171.1 GCA_030635005.1 Thiomargarita sp.
CTAAAGACTGTCAAAGTGTCACTATTATTACTGTAGATCCTACTTTGGCAGATGCTTATGCCACCGCAGTGTGTGTTATGGGCGCAAAAAAGGGGTTAGCATGGGTAGAAAATAAAAAATGGATTGAGGCTTTGATTATTGATGCAAAAGGTCGCTTACATCCCTCCTCTGGATGGGAAAAGATAACGAATACGACATCTCATGCTATAAAAGTAGTCCCTTCTATTAAGTCAAATATTCCTAAATCTCCCCATCGTACCACTCCAACAACACAACTTGGCGTACTTGAAGAAAGAGTCATGATACGTGATATGCTTAAGATTCCAGCGGGTGATTTTCTATCGGGAGATGACAAAATTTCTCAACACACAGAATCCTTTGTCATTGATCGCACAGAAGTTTCAAACAAGCAATATCAGCATTTTTTAGAGGAGACAAGCGATAATCCTCATCAGTTTTGTCATCCAAAAGAACCCCCTAATACAAATCATACCCCCCGATATTGGCGAGAATACCGTGCTCCTTTATTTAGAAAAACTGTTGCAGCCCAATTAGCCCCTTTTAATCAAAATACTTTTAAAAAACCAGAACATCCTGTCGTGGGTATTTCTTGGTGGGATGCGTATGCATTTGCACGATGGGCTGGAAAACGTTTGCCTACCCAAAAAGAATGGGAAAAAGCAGCTCGGGGCACAGACGGGCGAATTTGGCCTTGGGGCACTCAATGGGATTATAAAAAAGCAAATACGGGCGGTGAAAAATGGGGAGAATTAGATGGATTTGTATATTCAGCACCCGTAAACGCATTTCCAGAGGGGGCGTCTATTTATGGAGGTGTCAATATGGCAGGTAATGTCAGTGAATGGACACAAGAAGGCTATGTGATGGGGGGCAGTTCAAAAAATACCCCCAGTGGAGTGCGTTGTAGTGCACAGGTATTAAGAAAACCAGCCTTTCGCTCTTTTGATATTGGATTTCGTTGTGCAGGAGATTATCCATAACGCTTATGTTTCTAAAAATCATTTTGCTACTCAGTAGTCTCTTCTTAATTGTATTTTTTGTGACACCCGCTCAAAATCATCATGAATGGCGAAAAAAAGGGGCATGTTTGGAGTGCCATAGCCAAGATGATCTGGCCCGCATGGCGTCTCCTCAATATCATACTGCACAATTTCGTCAATATACACATGGACGTGCTACTGATTTAGCCAAATGTAACGCTTGTCATGAAATCAGTACTTGTCACGCATGCCATCAGCGTATACCAGAAAGTCATACTGATGGTTTTATCAATGCTCATACACCAGAAGGCTTAGAACGTCATATCTTATTAGGACGTTTACGCCCGTCTAGTTGTCTCGTATGTCACCAAAATTTTGTATTAAGCTGTATACAATGTCATACCATTGTTGAAGTCTCCTCATGGGAAAAAGACGCTAAAAAAGACCTTATGCAATGGGAAAAACTGTATGCACATTAATACAATAGATAATAGCTTACTCAATATTCGGACTCAACTGGGTGCAAAATGGAGTGTGATTGTATTATTATTGCCCCTACTTATATTTGGAACTGTTCACTTTGGCGTACGGGCAGGATTTGTGGTGTCTCTTTCAGTAGTCAGTTGTATGGTGTTTGGAATTATTTTTAGGATATTGAAAAATGACACTTATCAGCTTATTCATCCCGGCAGTATTATTACAGGTTTATTGCTTGGATTAACCCTGAGAGCTGAAACGCCTGTTTATATGATTATTGCTGGGGCATTGGTGGCTGAATATATCGGTAAACATTTGATTGTTCAGATGCAACAGACGCTTTTTAATCCCGCTATTTTAGGCAGAACCTTTGTGGGTATTTTGGAATTACTTGATCCGCCGCTCTCTCATAATCCAGATATGATCTCATCTGCCAGTGTCTTAGCTAAAGAATCGGGGGGATCAGTATTACCAGACTTTTTTGACATTTTTTTTGGATTCACACAAGGTGCTATTGGGGAAACCAGTCCCTTTCTTCTATTATTAGTGGGGGGATTGCTATTACGTTATATCGTACTTAAGCGGGAAGCAGCGATAACAATGATCCTCACCGTTCTGTTAATGGTCGTCATCTTACCGCCCTCTCCTGAAATTGTAGGACATGCGCCTTGGTTTCAAAATCCATTGATTTATTTATTTGGGGGATCGACCTTATTTTGTGCCATCTTTTTTGCCTCTGATCCAGCAACGATACCCAATACACGATGGGGATGTATTATTTTCGGGATGGGAGCAGGTATGTTAGGTGTTTTGGGGAAATTCTATACATCCATTCAGGGCGTTGAAATGTATGGGATACTGATGATGAACGTGACAGTTCCTTTTTTAAACCATATTTTTCAAGGGAAAAAAGCTGCAGCACCCAATATGACGCCTCTCCCATTACCCGATAGTTTGACACATAAACTCACCAAAACCAGTTTAAGTGAACGGTATGGCATACATTCATTTTATACTGCACCTGCCACTGTGAGATCTCCCAAACCAGAATATCCTCAAGGCTTTCAAGTACCCCATTTTAAAAATTATCCTCATGATTTTTCTATTTTTAAGCAAAAATTAGATAGAAATGAGATTTTGGATAAAATCAAGCGTCTGGATTTTAAAGGATGTGGCGGTGCACATTTTCCTGTTTTTGCAAAATGGACCGCATTAAAGGGCACACAACATCCTCGTATACTGATTATTAATGGACTTGAAGGCGAACCGCAGTCTTTTAAGGATTGCTACTTAATGCAAAATCATGCCTTAATGGTGGTTGAAGGGGCAGCTATTGCTGCGTATACAACAGCGATTGATCATATTTATATTGTGATCAATGCCCATTATCACACCGCCTATCAATCCATGACAGAAGCGGTTGATAGCTTTACACAAGCATTTGCTGAACAGCTTTCTTTTACGATAGAAATCGTCAAAGGACCTGATCCTGAAATATACGTATGTGGCGAAGAAACGGCATTAATCCAATATCTCCAATCGAAACGAGCTGAACCCCAATTACGTCCGCCTTTTCCGACAACGGCTGGACTGTGGGGACAAGCCACCTTGATTCACAATGTAGAAACAGTCTCATGGCTACCCATCATGCTTGATCCAGCTTGGAATAGCCCTGTTCCTAAATTAATTTCATTGTCGGGTGCTGTCAAACATGTCGGTGTTTATGAAGTAATACCCGGTCAGATTTCCTTGGGAGAAATCTTGAAGTTAGGCGGTGGCACTGAACAATTATTAGCCTTTTTTGTAGCAGGTAGTTTTTTACCACCTTCTTGTTCAAAGATATCCTATCAGCAAGACAGTTTATCTCAAGCAGGTGCTGTGGTAGGCAGTGGGGCTATCCAAATTTTGTCAGAGACTTCTAATATTTTAGAAGAAGCCTTACAACACGCCCGTTTTTTTAGAGACGAATCTTGTGGACGCTGTACACCGTGTCGTGTAGGCACACGAGAAATAGTACGTTTATGGGAAAATATCATTCAGGGCACAGCACACAAAGATGATGTAACACTACTCTTAGACATCAGTAATACGATACAAATATCATCAAGTTGTGGTTTAGGTATTGCAGCCCCCCAATCAATTTTATCAGTATTACGTTATTGGAATCTTGAAAAGCAGCTTGAAAGGGCACAATCATGATCACACTCTCTATTAATGATCAAACAATCACTGTTAAAAACAAGACGACACTGCTTAAAGCGGCAAAAAATATGGGCGTGTTTATTCCCACGATTTGCGATTTACCTGGATATCCTGTGCGTTCTGTCTGTCGTTTGTGCCTTGTTGAGCAGAAAGGGGAAAAAAATTACTCCCAGCTTGTTCTACGATTGCTCAAGAAGGGATGACTATTTATACAGACAGCGATATCGTGATCAAAAACCGCAAAATTATGATGGAATTCATATTAGCCGAACATGGCAAATGTCATCGTGAGAAATGTGAATTGAAACAATTAGGAGAACAGTTGGGGGTTCATGCGACACGCTTTGCAACACCGCCTAATCTTGAAAAACAGAATGTGTCATCTGAATATTTAGAGATTAACGCTCACAGCTGTATTTATTGTGATCGGTGTATTCGGATTTGTCAGACTAAAAAAGTCATGAGTCGAGCGGGTAAAGGATCATTAATCAGTATCGTATTTGATGATAATCGTTCTGTGGATGCCTCGTCATGTATTCATTGTAGAGATTGTGTCGAAATTTGTCCGACTGGGGCGATACACTATAAACTATCATCAAATTTTTTAGAATAAAGGCACAAGAAGTTACTTGTGTTTATGCTTTTTACTCACTGATGTTACGCCTTCAATTCTGAAAATTCTGATTCAGACAATGTTGATAATTTGTCATGCATTTGTTATACTACAAATGTCTTTAAATTCATAGGAATGGTATACATATTGAAAAATATATCTAAACCTAAACTCGCTATTCCAATAGCAGTTTTAATGTTGTCTAATGCCGCTTGGGCAGTGGATTGTACTGATGGTACAATTTTAGCTGTTTTTGTCACCACCACTTAGGTATTGAGTAAAGATAGATCATCATTGCAAAGCCTATCTTGTATAAATATTGGTGAAATGTATGTAGTTTGAGCATGGAAAATATTCTAACTGATGTTATGCACTCTGTTTCTAAAGAGCATATTTATATTTTTTAGAACCAGAGGTGAGACATCACATAATAGCTAAGTTCAATCAAATAATACCTTCAATGTTTTGCATAGCTGATAGAACGAAACTCACCCTATCTATATTATTAAGCCCCGTGGGGGCGAAGGCAAAATCTACATTAATCCTACAATTC
>DAOVZS010000214.1 GCA_030635005.1 Thiomargarita sp.
AATAATAGTTTTATAGATAGTTTATCGTTTGATGGCATGCGTAAACATTTAGAACAGGATTTTTCTAAAATCTATATCCTTGATTTAAAAGGTAACGTTAGAAAAGACTCTATGCGTGATGGTATCTCAATAGGTGAAAAACATACTGTCTTTGGATTATCTGCAATGGTAGGTATTTCTATCACTTTTTTTGTAAAATGCAAAAATACAGAAAAACATGAGATTTTTTACAGTGCGGTTGATTGGAAGGCAACCCGTCAAGAAAGATTTGAAATACTCAAAAAAGCCAAAACTTATTTAAAATTGGATTATAAATCCATACAGCCTGATAAAAAGAATACATGGCTCACAGAAGGCTTACATCCAGAATTTGATAATTTTTTGCCTTTGGGCACTAAAGAGGCTAAAAAGTCTAAAATAGAGACTGATAATGTTGTATTTAAGACGTATAGTTTAGGTATAGCAACTAATCGTGATTCTTGGGTATATAATTTGAATCGTGATACTCTTGCTAATAATATACAAGGTATGATTGATGTTTATAATGAACAAGTTGAAAAATGGGCAGAATTGGATAATAAACAAGCCAATATTGATGATTTTGTTCTGTCCAATAACGCAAAAATAAAATGGTCACTTTTTTTAAAAAATCATTTAAAGCGTGGAAGAAAAGCAATTTTTTCAACTGATAAGATTAGGACTTCACTTTATCGCCCATTTACTCGTTCTAATGTGTTCTTTGATAGAGTGATGAATGATGCTGTATGCTTGATTCCTAAAATCTTTCCCACACCATCCACTGAATCTAAGAATATGGTGATATGTGTTAGTGATAAGGGTTCAGAAAAACCATTCATGGTGATGATAGCCAATTATATTGTTGATTTGCATTTAGTAGGTGCAGGTTCTTCAACTCAATCTTTCCCCTTATACACATACACCGATAACACTCGACAAGACAACATCACCGACTGGACATTATCCCACTTCAAAACACACTACACCGATACTAAAATCAACAAATTAGACATATTTCATTAAGTGTATAGATTATTACACCAGTCCAGCTATAGAACAAAATATGCCCTAAACCTCAAAAAAGAACTGCCACGCATCCCGTTAACTGATGATTTTTGGCACTTTTCAAAAACAGGTGCAAAATTAGCTGATGTGCACCTCAACTATGAATCACAAGCACCTTATCCATTGAAAATGGTAGAAAATCCTAATGTACCCTTCACTTTGAAAGTGGAGAAAATGAAATTGTCTAAAAATAAAGAGACATTGATTTATAACAATTTCCTGACATTACAAGGGATTCCGCCCGAGGTATTTGAATATAAACTGGGTAACAGAAGTGCATTAGAATGGGTTATTGATCAGTATAAGGTGAAAACTGATAAACGCTCTGGTATTGTAAACGATCCGAATAAAGCGGATGATAAGAGATATATATTAGAATTGATTCAAAAGATTGTCACGGTGAGTCTGGAAACGGTGAAGCTGGTAAAGGCATTAAATCCTGTTTCAAAATAAAGGTGCAAGTGTCTCACCTCTGAGATTCTAGATTATAACCTGCACCGATCATCGCGCACAAATCCAGATAATGGCGTGTCTATATCACGTGTTAATGCAATCACTTTAAATAAATCTCCCATTTCATTCGGCAAAATAAGCGTTTTAGCGTGCTGTGTTTGTTGTAAATAATTTTGGGTATCGTGAAAATCAAGTTTTGATAACAGATCAGGTAATCCCGTAGCTAATAAAAATTGAGCTTGACGGGTATAGCCTGAAACGTGTAAGCCAGCAGCATGGGCAGCATGGGCTACCGCCGTAAAATCAACATGAGCCGTAATATCTTGTAATCCCACTAAAGTTAAGGGATCGCTGTGTGCATGATGTCGATAATGACACATTAAAGTACCCTGAGATCGCTCTGGATGATAATATTCATGGCTTGGAAATCCATAATCAATCAATAAAATAAGCCCTTTGGCTAAAATATCTGAAATAGTCTGTATCCAAGCTGATAAGGCTAGATTCATTTCTGAGATATATCCGACAGGTAATTGTAATTGTGTGACAGCTTCTTTAAAGGCTTGATGTTCAGTCACTTGCTGTTGCCATACAAATTTCGAGTCTTGATACCCGACATACAGTTCTGAAATCCCTTGCTCTTCTACACAAAAACGGTGTATGGGCATCGCATCTAATACTTCATTGGCTAAAATAACCCCTTGTATGGCTTGTTGGGGTAATTGATCTAACCACTGTACCCGTTCCAATAAATGCGGTACGTGCTTTTTCAATGTCTCTTGTTGTCTGTCACGCAAAGCTGCACTGACTTCTAAAATCCAATATTGTGTAGGTAAACAATGTAAGTTTTCTAATGCTGTCAAAATATCAGCAGCCATGATCCCAGAACCTGCTCCAAATTCTAAAATAACAGGATCATCAAAATCAGCCAAAACTTGTTGACATTGATTGGCTAAGCATTGTGCAAAAAAGGGAGAAATTTCGGGAGCTGTCGTAAAATCACCGCTTTTTCCAAATTTACGCAGCCCAGAACTATAATAACCTAATTTAGGCGTATACAATGCTTGTTTCATGAAGTCAACAAAAGGAATCTGCCCGCCTGCCTGATGAATATTGTCTATAATCTGTGCGCTTAAAGATTGACTTAATGCGAGTGATTCTGGATGGGGCGGGGGTAAAGAGGACTGATACATAGTTATTGTTGCTCGGGTAAGAAAAAGAATGAATATGTAAAACGATAAAAATTTCCTTTGCTTTAATATTTTATGTGACTTTTTGAGATAATTTAAAAATTGCGAATCATGCTTGACTTTGAATGAATATTTATTGTATGATACTTAACTTGTTTACAATTGAGTTCATAAAAATGAGAAAAATCGTTATAATTATTGTGGGATTAATGATGTTATCAGCGTGTACACACCGTATCATTGATTTTACCATTATTTCAACAAAAAATATTGATTTATCGCAAGCTCATAAATTGAAACGTGGAGCACAGCGGGTAAGCGGAGAAGATACTAGACATATAATTGTGATAATTCCAATAGGCAGTATGCCCAATCTGAAAGAAGCCGTTGATACTGCTCTTGAAAAGATTCCAGGTGCGGTTGCTTTGCTTGATGGTGTTATATATCGGAAAAGTTGGTATATTCCTTGGATTTATGGACAAGATTCATATATAGTTGAAGGTACTGCATTGATAGATCCAAATATATTAATAGATTCAAGGAAGATTAGCAGTTCTAATATAAGCGGAAAATTCGTTATTAGTTCCTTTGATAGTCAAGGTAATTTAGAGACTATGAGAGAAGTTTCTGAATCCGAATATATCAAAACGAAACAAAAATTTTTTTAGATGTCAAAAGTCCTATTTTTATAGTATTTTAAGGAAATGATACGCTATCGATACCTGAAAATACATAGTTGTTATTGCTCGGGTAAGAAAAAAAACAAGGCAAATTTAATAGATATGATGTTATCATGTTATTAAGATATAAATAAATATACACAACATCACTCAATTATTATTAATGAACAACCCATCCTCACAAAATCTTGGCAAAGGCATGATTGTGGTTGCTTGGATATTTGTGTTAGCGTTATTAACG
>DAOVZS010000205.1 GCA_030635005.1 Thiomargarita sp.
CTGCGAGTTTTGTGATGGTTTTAAAAAAAGGAGATCCGATCAATTTCGTTTTAAATAATTTGTCAAGACTTTTTGGAGGATTGTATTATCCTATTTCAGTGCTCCCAGATAGTTTGCATATCATTGCATACTTGTTACCCATTACTTATGTACTGGAAGGCATGCGTTTAGCATTCTTACAAGGATATTCGATTCTACAATTACTTCCTCAAATTATTGTATTAGGTAGTTTTTCCCTCATATTGTTACCCATGAGTATTTGGTTTTTCGGGAAAGCAGTAGAATGGGCAAAACGCGATGGCACTTTAACACAATATTAACTTTAGATTTTCTGAGTTTTATTATGAACATTAATACCCTGATCAAAACAATCATAAGCTACACAATTTCTGTGTTTAGCGTAATCCTGCTCTCCCCCACTGTTTTTGCAGCTGATTCTTGGGCTGAACAGATTAAGCTTAATGGTGATTTTCGATATCGTTATGAATATATTGATACAGAGGGAAAAGACGAACGGCATCGTAATCGTCTTCGTTTGCGGATAGGTATGATGGCAAAAGTGAATGATACTGTCGATGTCGGTGCTGTTTTAGCTACTGGCGGTGATGATCCTGTCTCTACCAATCAAACTTTAGATAGCCAATCAACCACTAAAGATATTCGATTAGATCAGGGATATTTTTCGTGGAAACCACTCCAAGGTTTAAGCATCAAGGGCGGAAAATTCAAAAATCCTTTTTATGTTCCTATGAAAACCGAATTATTATGGGATGTTGATTTGCGTCCAGAAGGTTTGGTTTTACAATATGATAAAGGTATCTTCACTAATCTTGGTTTTTTTTATGTAGAAGAACGCTCGAGTGCTGATGAATCTTATTTATTTGGGGGACAATTTGGTTATAAAGCAACCATAGGTAACACTAAATTCACCATTGGTACAGGCTATTTTGACTATACAAATATACAAAACCATTCAATTGATGATTTTGATTATTTGGCAGATGAAGGAAGTGCAGGAAATACCTTAGCAGCTGATGGTAGTTTTGTGACTGATTATAATGAATTAGAAGTTTTTGCTGATATGACGTTTCATGTCGGTGACATGCCTGTGTCTCTCTTTGCCAACTATGTCATTAATATAGCAGCAGCTGATGCTGTTAAAGATAAAGATACAGCTTATCTTTTTGGCTTTAAATTGGGCAAAGCTAAAAATACTGGTTCTTGGGATTTCCGTTACAATTATCGTGAAATTCAAGCAGATGCGATATTTGGTGCATTTACAGATTCTGATTTTATAGGCGGTGGCACAGATGGGAAAGGGCATGAGTTTAATTTTGGTTTCATGCTGGATAAAGGTTGGAAACTGGGGGCAAGCTATTTCCAAAATACAGCCGTTTTAGACAACAATCAAGATTTTGAACGTGTTCAAATTGATCTTAAATTTAAATTCTAGTGGTGTGTCACAAAAGTGAGTACTCAGGAGTGATATGAATAAAAAATATTTCAAATCAAATTTCGATTTGGCACATTGTCACCTTGGCAATATTTTTCTGATTAATCATATTCACTCTATAGCCACTTTTTTACGACGTAAACCTCATGGTTGTCATCCTCGTATGATAGAGATAATATTGGCGTATCTCGTCCATAATCTCTCGCCTAAGGTGATTTCAGGGATACTCTATTTACGTCTTAAGCTAAAAATATCAAAGAAACCAGAGAAAAAACTTGATGAATATCAATGCTGGTTTCAGCAATATTATAGAATTGGCAGTGCAGAACAGAGACATATTCGTAAACATATCAAGAAATTCAGCTTTACCCCAAAAATTTCAGTGATAATGCCAACCTACAATACCTCTGAAAAATTTCTACGTGCTGCTATTGAATCAGTGATTCAGCAATTGTATCAAAATTGGGAATTATGTATTGCTGATGATGCTTCTACCCATGCTAATATTCGTGATATTCTCACTGAATATCAAAAAAAGGATCCTAGAATTAAGCTTGTTTTTCGAGACACGAATGGACATATTTCTGCTGCTTCAAATAGTGCCCTCTCTTTGGTGACGGGGAAATTCACCGCTTTACTTGATCATGATGATGAATTGTTGCCTGATAGCTTATACAGGGTGGTAGAAGATTTAAATCATTATCCTGATAGTGACATTATTTATACGGATGAAGATAAAATTGATGAATATGGACATCAATTTGCACCGCATTTTAAATCCGATTGGAATCCAGAACTGTTATATTCAGTTAATTATATATGCCATTTAGTCATTTATAGAACTTCCCTACTACGTTCTGTAGATGGTTTTAGAGTGGGGTTGGAGGGAAGTCAGGATTACGATCTTATTTTACGTTGTGCGAAAAAAACAACTAAAATAAGACATCTCCCGTATATTCTTTATCATTGGCGTGCGATACAGGGTTCCACTGCTCTTTCTCTTGATGAAAAACAGTATGCAACAAAAGCGGGTATCAAAGCACTTTCCGATCATTTTGATACTGAGTTTGCAGTCGAAATGGCACATATACCCACAACTTATAGGATTCATTATCCTATACCCCTTCCCGTTCCTAAAGTCTTATTAATCATACAAAGTACAACACAGGATTATGTAGCACGCATTCACAAAAAGACAACTTATAAAAACTATGAGATTATTTTGGTGAATACGCTCCAAGAACGACATCACGCTATTCAGGCAACTGATGCATTATTAGTAGGATTTCTGCATCAAGATATTGAAGTGATTTCAGAAGATTGGTTGGAAGAAATGGTGTCATACGCAATAAGAGCGGACATAGGAGCAGTGGGTGCTAAACTGCTTTATCCTGACAATCGAATACAACATGGTGGTATTATTCTTGGACTTTCAGAATATTCTCATCACTATTGTTCAATTGATAATAATGGGTATTTTGGACGTTTATCTTTTCCACAAACCTTGTCAGCAGTGAGTTCAGCTTGTTTAGTAGTGAGACGTTCTGTTTATGAAGAAGTGGGATGGCAAGATGAGAATGACATTGATTTTTGTTTACGTATCACTCAAGCAGGTTATAGAAATGTGTGGACTCCATACGCAATGCTTTATCTTTCATCGGAAGTGACTAAGCATTCTGATACATTGCCTTTAAAACCTGATCCCTATTATAATCCTAATCTTAGCCTTAAAACATCCGATTTTTCTCTCGCCTATCCCCCTAGAACACAAAAACCATGGCATCATCATTAAATGATCTATCAGTGTGTGCCATTGTTGTTAGCTATAATCCTTGTATAGACACATTGCAAAATATATTATGTGCATTAAAGACACAAGTCTCTCAAATTCTTGTGGTTGATAATGGTTCTGATATTGAAATAATTACTTGGTTGCGTTTAAGAGATGATATTGTATTCATAGAATTAGGGCACAATTTAGGGATTGCAATCGCCCATAATAAGGGGATTGCATGGGCATCAAAACATAAGTATCCTTATGTGTTACTTATGGATCATGATAGTGTGCCTATGCCTAATATGGTACAACATCTTTTGAATACGATGACCCATTTATTGATACAAAATGTACAGGTTGCAGGTGTGGGAACACGATATCGTGATCCTATAACGGGACATACTTCTTATTTTGTATGTTTTGGATGGTTAAAAATAAAAAAAATATTTTGTGATTCAATAGAAAATACTATTGCTGTTGATTTTTTAATTTCATCAGGAACACTGTTTTCTATCCATGCATTAAAAAATATTGGCTTTATGGAAGAGCAGTTATTTATTGATCATATTGATACTGAGTGGTTTATTCGAGCAAAACACAAGGGTTATCACAGTTTTGGTTCATGTAAAGCACTCATGAATCATAGTTTA
>DAOVZS010000209.1 GCA_030635005.1 Thiomargarita sp.
GACAATAATTGCACCGTCTTTACTGGGTGAATTTATACTCGTTAAAAATACCATGGTAAAGACTGTACAAGGAAAATGATCATTTTGTGAGGATTTTATAGTTTCTACCATGGCATTACCTTGATAGTATAAAAATCTTTCATACGTATCTTGATAATGAGAATGTTGCATTTCTACAATAATCCGATTTTCTTTATCTTCTGCGAATAAATCAAATCGTGTGGCTACTTTTCCTACTGTGGGGCTAAAAGCATAGTCAGCATGCACTTTTGTAATTTTGAGTTTGATGCCTAAAAAATCATTGACTAAAGCGGTGAATATTTTTGGATCACTAAATCCCTTTTTAAAAATAACATCGTAACGTAAGGAGGCAACTTCTTTCATGAGGATTTTCTCTTGTAGGATTTCAATGTATGTGATGATACCACACAAAATTTACAGCATCGCCTCTGGATTTTTGATTCTGAGGCAAAATGCATTAAAAGAGAAAAATAAACCGTGATATCATCTTACCCGTGCCTTCATTTCCGCCAATTCTTCCACATAGCCCCCTGATAGTATGGGAAAACGACACCATGTTTTGGGATCTAGGCTTTCATCATCTAAATGAAAACTCGGGGCAAACCGTTCACGTTTCCATTGATTGATGGTCCATAACGTAAAAAATCGTTCAATCCATATTAATAATTGCGTGTCATCATATTCCTTAAAATGCACTTGTAAGATACTAAAAATCTCAGAAGGCGTGTGACGATCACGAATCGCTGCCTTTTCAATCATATTCAGTAAGGGATAAGGCATTAAATCTTTTTCATCAGTTTGCGCCATTTCTGGGGGACGCAATTCTGCGGTAGGGGCTTGTTGATTGACCAGTGATAGGGCAGAAATCGCTTTAAATCCAACAGGTCCTGTGTGTTCTAACCAACGCAACCAGTGTCGTAAGAAATCTTTATCTATTCCCCCTAAAGGACTTAATCCACCGCTGGTATCACCATCCATCGTAGCATAACCTTGCGCTGCTTCTGATCGGTTACTGGTAGCTAATAATAAGGCGTTACGTAAATTAGCAATTAACCAAACACTGGGGGAACGTACACGTGCTTGAATATTTTGCAGTGCAATATCGTGTTTTTCCCAAGTCAGTTTTTCGTGAAGGGCGTCAGAGACTAAATTAACGTAATTTTTAACCAAATCATTCACATCCAATTTCAGGTAAGTCGCCCCAATATGATGCGCTAAGGTTTCAGCAGCAGTTTCTGTAGTCTGACTTGAATGTTCAGTGGCTTGATATACACACGTGAGTAAGTTATGTACAATATCTGTCGTATTCATCTGAGCAGAATAGGGTGTCTTCAGTTTGGCACAAAATCCCTTTTTTCCTAATTCATGACAGCCTAAATCTACCATTAAACGAATCAAACAAGCAATTGAAGCTGAATCCGCTCCGCCACTCAAAGACAAGACAAATCCACGAGATCGGCTTTTACGCAGATAATCAAATAATCCCAAAGTCACGGCACGCGTAAATTCTTCTTCTTTGAGATGTCTACTTTGTGCCCATAAAGGCGGAGATACTGTTTGGGGTATAGGCTGTAATGGGGGATAATCAAAAGCACTGTTAATACGATTGTTTTGTTTTGGATCCCATGCACTGGTACGTGCTTGTGCCATACGGGTCACATCCACATCAACCAAAGAATGGATGATTTGAGAGTTTTGAAAACTAAAACGGTGATTACTTGCCAATAAAACACCTTTACTGGCAATCAGGGCATCACCATCATAAATCGCACGTCCTGCCTCGTTTCCCAGTAAATTGGTATACACATAGCTGACACTAAACGCCCGAGATCCTTCTAATACAAAACGTTCGCGCATGTTATGTTTATCAAAAGCAAAATGGCTGGCACTGGGATTCAGAATAATATCAACCCCTTGTTCAGCGAGCTTAATACCGGGACGATTGGCGACCCAAGCCTCTTCACAAATTTCAAAACCAATACGCACACCGCCACAATTAAAATAAATATCTCCGATAGGATACGTTTCTTCATGAATGTGATATTGTGCAGATTCATGAGGATGCCATGTATGAAACCAACGAGATTCATAATGAATCCCATCATTAGGTAAAAACCGTTTTGCCACAAATCCACTGATTGCCCCATCAACAATCAAACATACGGTGTTATAGACACGATTTTGATAGGATAAGGGTAAACCCACCGCTACAATAATATTTTTAGTATGTGGTAACAGTGATAATAAAACACGTTGTGATTGTACCCATGTACCGGGGGCTAAAAATGCATCTTCACAACCATATCCACTAATACAGAGTTCGGGTAAACATAAAATACTCACCTGCTCAGCACGGGCTGCTGTGATAGCGTCGATAATATTTTTTTGATTGCCCGCCCAATCCAGTGGCGTTTGATTAAGTGTAGCCGCGCCCACTTTAATGTAATTCACGCTAAATATTTCCTCTTAAAATCTCATCTTACGCCTTTTTCGGGGACGGATGCAAGCCCGAAAAGGGCAAGATGTTGTTATTTAGTTTCCTTTCTCAATTTCTTAATCGTAGCAATTGTTAGCTTGGTGGTTTGAGCAATGCTTTTATCATCTAGTAATGCTAATAGGGCACGGGCGATATTGAGTTGTTCATTTTGTTTTCCTCGTTTCTCGCCTTGTTGTAAACCCTCTGCAATTCCAGCCTTTTTACCAGCTACCATTCCAGCTTTCTTACCAGCTACCAGACCCTGTGAGATACCTTTTTCCATTGCCTCATCTAATAAGGTGACTTCATTTTTCAAAGCACGTTCTCGTATATCAGCTAATTCACGAGTTTTGATATCAGTACTAATCTCTTCCAATAATTTATAAGCCCGTTGAACTGGTGGATGGGTATACATGCTCGGTTCTCCACTGTTATGATTATGGTTGAAAAAGTGTAACCATTGGCTTAAAGGATCTGATGTGACTGTTTTGAATTTAGGGAGTTCAAAGATAAATAATGCCATTTGGTCTGTTAAACGTAATTCATGGTTTGTACGTTCGCGCCATTCAAAACAATGTTTGCCCGTGTCTGATTTTGGAAATAATTTGTAACCTAAAAAATGGACGCCAAATACTGCTTTCATCACACTGTATTTTTTACCACTGTCTAATTGTTGACTATACAGTTTTGTGAGGTAATGCAAGCTACGTTGTGGATAGCAATTAAACATTTGGCTTTGCATTTCTATATCGTATTCTCTACCTAACTCATCTTCAACATGCACATCTAAGATGTCGAATTTCTCATGGATCATTTCGGGGAGTATTTCTGGATTTAGAATGGTTATTTTAGTCATTGGCTCAAATTCATAAGCAGTCAGAATTTGATTTAGAATGTCTAATAATAAGTGCTTGTCTTTTCAAAATACTAGATTCAACACTATGTCTAGTTTTTGGGAAAGTAAGGGTAAATTCATGTTATGTACTGTTATTGGATAATGTGTGATAAGATTATATCATAAATACAAGCTTGTCTGAATCACAGGAGCCATATTCATTAGATTTGATTAAAAAGATTATCACTGTTAGTTTAGACACTGTGAAGCTGCTGACAGGATTGTGATATGTGATACCTTCTATTTTCGTCTTATCTATCATTTTTAAATACCCGTTTAGTGAGAGGATTATGAGTGAATTTGACCTGATTACACGTTATTTTAGTCAAAAGTTTCCGCAACGTGATGATGTCATTTTAGGTATAGGGGATGATGCTGCTTTATGTACAATC
>DAOVZS010000242.1 GCA_030635005.1 Thiomargarita sp.
GCATATTTAAAGCCAAGACCATTGCAATCATCATGGGTAAGCCTTCAGGCACTGCGACAACAATAATAATAATTGCCAAAGTCAATGCGGTGATCACATGACTGATAATAATCCCAGAAGGTTGGGCTAAATAACTTGATAACCCCCCGTCTGTTTGCAAGAAAATGTGATTCAGCATGAACGCAACAAAAATGAAAATAGCGCCGATATAACCAAAAGTACTGATATGTTTACCCAAAACGGTGAGTTTTTCTTGTAACGGTGATAAACGGTTTTCAGCCTTCACAATTTCTTTCATGGTTTCGCCGTAACGCGTTTTATCACCCACGGCTGTTGCTTTCATCACCGCTTCACCATCTTCAATCAAAGTTTCTTTATAGACGTTATTTTCTTTAGAAATCTGATCTTTTTTGAGTATTGCAATTTTTCTAACCGCCTCAGATTCACCCGTCATCGAAGCTTCATTAACATCTAAATGACCTGCCACTACTATCCCATCAGTCGGTATCGTATCACCGGGTTGTAATAAAATATAATCATCAACCACCAAATCATTAATATTGATTTCAATCAAGTGATTATTTCTAAAGACTTTCACTTGAATCATTGAGGCTTCTTCTAACAATTTTTGGAATTCTGTTTCATTGCTATATTCAGACCATGTCGCCACAAAAGTGGCGATAAAAACAGCCACTGCAATGCCCACGCTTTCATACCATTCGGTATAACCCAAAAATGTTAATATGACCGTGATCGCAAGTGCGAACACTAGAATGATAATAATAGGATCTTTAAAATTACCCCACAATTTATCCCAAAATGTTTCTTGATCAAATGTGGTGACAGCATTAGAACCATATTGTAGGCGAGAATTTGTAACCTCTTGTTCCTTTAAGCCAGGAAAAATAAATCTCATATCAACCTCGTTATTTTGAGAGAATTTATGATGCTGTATACTGTCGTATAATACTGACTAATTGTTCAAGGGTTTTAAGTCCATTTAAAGTGCCTACTTGGCTATAATTAATAAATCTAGCCCCTTCTGAACGAGAGTTATCTATGGTTGCAATACAACAAACATTTCCCTTTTTACCCGTATCGATTTTAACTGAAACATGATTTCCAAAAACATCAACAATACTCAATATGACATCACTATCATTAAAACGTGCTGCTTGTCCGCGTTGTACCATGCCGTAATCCCAACAAAAGAGCCAGACATAATTCATACCATCTAAACGCGTGATAGATAATGATTCTTCTTTAGTACCCTCTGAATCTCCCACCCCTTCATCTTCACTCAGACATAAATAAGGGAAATCATACATTTTACCCATATCACCATAATATATTAAACCTTGTTCTCCCTCTCTTGTTTCATAAGCAGCCGCTAAATCAAAATCCGCAGCTGTTGTCCATTCCATTGTGACTGTTAAGGGTTGGCTCACATCAATGGATGCATCTTCTCCTTTTTGTTTAAGTTCCATTTTTTATATTCTCCAAAATTATTAATTAAAAGTTATGATTGAAACGGGACCCGTTCGAAATTTGAATGTATTTTTAAAATAAGCTGTTGAGTGATTGCAAAATTGTTAAAAGTATGAATATAATTTAATAAGTAGTAATGTATAAATAAATAAAATATGACAGTTATCAGTTATCAGTTATCATATTCAAAAAAAATATATTGACATACACATATAGAATTTTTTTATAATAACACAAGTGACGTTATATTTAATATCACTATTTACTTTGATCCCATCAATCATTGTTTGATTTCAGGATGATTATAACAAAAGATAATATTAAATAATATGTTACGCAAACAGATTATTGTGATACTTGTATTAGGTAGCCTTTTTTCTATATTGGGATTTTTCATTGTACAAAAAATGGAACGGCAAGAAATGGCACATGAGTTTCGACAAACAGCACAAGAACAAATTTGGGCGGTGCAAAATGCTATTCACGGTGCTTTTGAAGTGTTATATGCCACCGCTGCTTTTTATGAAGCCTCCAATAACCAAGTTAATCAACAGGAATTTAATATTTTTGTCACGTCCTTTTTATCACGTCATTCTTATATCTTGACACTCAATTGGGTTCCCCGTATTTCAGCCCTGCAACGCACAGATTTTGAAAGAGCAAGCCAAGTAGATTCACTCAATTTTCAAATTATTGAACGCAATGATCAAGGGGCTATGGTTTCTGCTGCGAAACGTAACGAATATTTTCCCATTCGATATCGAGTCTCTTGTCTATCAGATGAACAAATGCTGGGTTTTGATTTTTCTTCAGAAACTGCTTTAGTTGAGGCAATGAATAAGGCACGTGATACGGGTATAATACAGGCAACCACATGGATTAATTCAGAAAAAACGGGCGAATTTAATATATTAGCTTTTTATCCAATTTATCAGATAGAAGATGAGGAGAATTTAAAAGGTTTTATTGTAGGGGCTTTAAATTTAACAGATATTGTGGATACTGCTTTGGAATATCTTCCAAATAAAGCGATTAATATTCAGTTACAAGATGAATCAACCTTTCCTGTCCAACATTTTGTGTATCATAAATCTAATACTGCGACTACGTTAAAAAGTGGATTGCCGCTTAAAGAAACCTTTGAAGTCGGGGGGCATACATGGTCCATCATCTGTATTCCAAGCTTAGCCTATCCCATGACATGGTTATCTTTAATGACGTTGGTGAGTGGCTTAGTATTGATGTTGGTTATCGCCTTCTACTTAGAAAAATCGTATCAATATACTTTAAAAATCAAACAAGAAGTCGTAGAGCGTAGACGGATAGAAATGGCTTTAAGGCAAGCTGAAGATACTTTAAAAGAATATAACCGTAC
>DAOVZS010000266.1 GCA_030635005.1 Thiomargarita sp.
AATATAGCCAGGGGCATCGCCCCTGAATCCAAAAAATGGAACGATGCTGTTTAGAAACAGAGTGCGTAACATCAGTTAATAATATAGCCAGGGGCATCGCCCTGGACTCAAAGTAGTTGCGTTCTACCTTCATCCTAAAAACACTATTTATCCAAAAACTTTTCTAACCGTTTCACCGACACAGGATAAGCTGTTTTTAATTCTTGTGCAAATAAAGATACCCGTAATTCTTCTAACATCCAGCGAAATTCTGTTAATTGAGCACTGTCTTCTTTAGAGTGGCGCTGCCAATATAGCTTCCATAAGGGCGCCAGTTGTTCTGCTTTTCGGGCATCTTTTTGGGGATCAAACGCCATTCTTTCTAAACGTAATTGCACCGCTTTTAAATAACGGGGAATGTGTTTGAGTTGTGTTAAAGAGATTTCTTGGAGAAAACCATCATAAATTAAATGGGTCACATGTTGTTTAATGTCTAATGGAGCACGTGATAATTTAGAAGTTAAGCCATGATAGGCTGTTAATACTTGTTCCAATTGATGGGCATAATCGTTTGTCACCGTCATTAAACGCTGTTTTCCTGTCACACAGCGTTGCTCAAATTCAGATTGTGTTTGCGGTAACGGTGTGATTAAGAAAATTGAATCCACTATTGCAATTAACATATCCTTTTTTAATTGTTCACACTTGCCTATTTTCATATAATGTAAGCAAAGATGCTTAATCGGCATTTGTTTGATTAATTTTTTAGTCGGCAGATTTAACATAAATAATCGCCGTAAACCCGTACGAAATTGCATTTTAGCCTTATCAGGATCATCTAAAATTTTGAGGGAAACATGGCTTTCTTGATCAAGCAATGTCGGAAACCCTTGCACCAAAACACCCTTAATATTCAAAGATACTTGCTGGGGAAAATCACCAAAATCCCAAGTCGTCAGATGTTCTTTTTCTAAAGCACAGTCTTGAGCAATATCGCGTTGAGATTCTGTGCTGGCAACCGTGCCCCATTTAAGACGTAATGCCATAAAATCACGCCCATTATCAAGCGATTTGTTGTCATTATCAATAATATGAAAATTAATGGATAAATGGGGAGACAGAGTGCCCCACACCTGTTTAGGAAGAGGTTTTCCCATATGACGATGACAATAGCGTGTTAAAGCATCCAATAAAGATTCCTGCGGATATTCTAAAAAACTCCCCCCTTCACGAAACGTTATGACAGACTGATTCAATGCGTCCATCGCAGCACGGGCAACATCTGGTACAGGTACAAATGATTTACGTAATGCTTTGGGCATACTGCGTAATAAAGCAATAATTTTTTCTTCTAATAATCCAGGTACCAACCATTCAAAGGGCTGTTGTGTTAATTGATTTAATAAGGCAAGCGGAATATCTACGGTAACGCCATCATGTGCATGTCCCGGTTCAAAGTGATAACTTAAGGATAAGCCCATCCCATTAATTAAAAGATGATCGGGGAAAGATTGTGCCGTAATGCCATCTCCTGCATGATTCATTAAATCGTCTCGGCTTAAAAAGAGTAATTTTGGATCAACCTGTTTTAACCATTTTTCAAAAGCTTTACCATTATAAATCCCTTCAGGAACCCGCGCATCATAAAAAGCATAAATCTGTTCTTCATCCACTAAAATATCTTGACGACGTGATTTATGCTCAAGGGCCTCAATGTCATTAAATAATTCACGATTATGTTGAAAAAAAGGTGCTGTACAATAATATTCCCCTTCAACTAAAGCACTGCGAATGAAAATTTCACGTGATAATTTTGGGTCAATCGGACCATAATTAACATTACGCTTTGCGACTAAAGTTAAGCCATATAAAATCACCTTTTCATAAGCCCCTACTTGTGCCCGACGTTTTTCCCAATGAGGTTCAAAATAATGATGTTGGCATAAATGCCCCGCTGCCTGTTCTATCCACTCTGGCTTGATGGTGGCAATACACCGTGCATATAAACGTGTGGTTTCTACCAATTCTGCAGCCATCATCCATTTAGGTTGTTTTTTGAATAAGGCAGAACCGGGAAATAAATAAGGTTTCGTATTACGTGCTCCTAAATATTCTTCAACAGTGATTTTTTTAACTTGTTTTTTCTGTTCGATTTCTATTTTAAAAGCAATATTACCTAATAAACCAGTTAGCAAGGCTTGATGAATATGATCATAAGTGGCTGCGATTTCATTCACTTTCCAACCCGATTCTTTGATAAAATGTTGTAATTGTTGATGTACTTCTTGCCACTCTCTCATTCTAAGATAAGATAAAAAGTGCTCATGACATAAGTGTCTTAGCTTGTTTTTTGATAAATGCTGCGCATTTTCGTGATAAAAATCCCATATTTTTAAATAACTGAGAAAATCAGATTGTTTGTCAACAAATTTCTTTTGAGCCATATCAGCAGCTTGTTGGGCATCCATAGGACGTTCACGAGGATCTTGTATGCTTAAAGCACTG
>DAOVZS010000255.1 GCA_030635005.1 Thiomargarita sp.
ACAATAAATATCAGTCTCATCAATATTTTCTTCTTCTAATAACTTCTCATCCGCAACATCACCTTGTAACACAATTGTATTATCTAAGAGTTCTGAAATTATTTCAGTACGTTCTTTATTATGATCAATCAATTTTACATGGTATTTATTTTCTAAAGCAATTGCCAATCGCGTCCCAATATTTCCCCCACCAGCAATCATAATACGCTTACAAGGGGGTTCTAATTCACGTAATCCCGCCATCACGGCATAAATATTGTGACTTTCTGCTATAAAAAAAACTTCATCATCAATTTCAATCACCGTATCCCCATTGGGAAAAATAGCCTTGCCGCGACGAAACAACGCTGCAACGCGTGTTTCAAGATTGGGTAAATAATGTGCAAAATCACGTAATGCATGTCCGACTAAAGAACCGCCATAAAAAGCTTTTACCGATACTAATTGGACACGTCCATTTGCAAAATCAAGTACTTGCAACGCATCAGGATAATCAATAAGTCGTTCAATATAATGCGTTACTAATTGTTCTGGGCTAATATGCACATCAACCGCTAAACCTTTAGAACCAAAAATTTCTTTATGGTTTAAATAATCAGCCTCTCGCACACGGGCAATTTTAGTAGGTGTATGAAAAAGAGTATGTGCAATTTGACACGCAATCATATTAGTTTCATCACTGTTGGTCACAGCTATCAACATATCAGCGTCTTCAGCACCGGCTTTGAGCAGAATTTTTGGATGAGCACCGTGCCCTAAGACGGTGCGTAAATCTAAATGTTCTTGTAAATTGCGTAAGAAAGCAGCATTGTGATCAACTACTGTAATATCATTTGCTTCACTTGCAAGATTGCTGGCAAGTGAACGTCCTACTTGACCTGCTCCCAAAATAATAATTTTCATGTGTCCTTTTTAGCTTGTTTGGGATCAATATCAAGTGTCCGTAATTTACGATATAAATGTGTGCGTTCTAATCCCACCCGTGCGGCTACTTTACTAACATTACCGCCTAATTCTTGTAATTGGTGTTCTAAATAAGATTTTTCAAATTGTTCACGAGCCTCTCGTAAAGGTAAATCATAAATAGATGACGATGCTGTTTGAACAGGATGTTGTTTTAAAATGCTTTCAATTTCATTAATATCAATCGTATTACTATCACTTAAAATCAATAAACGTTGTACAAGATTTTTGAGTTCGCGTACATTACCAGGCCAAGCATAATTGCGAAGCCTATTTTGGGCAGCGACTGTAAAACTACGATAAGGCAGATTTTCCTGATTTACAAAAAGATTTACATAAAATTCTAATAATTCTGGTACATCTTCACAATGTTCATGCAAGGGGGGAATATGTAAGGGCACTACA
The DNA here is from genome assembly GCA_030635005.1 of Thiomargarita sp. Taxonomy (GTDB): domain Bacteria; phylum Pseudomonadota; class Gammaproteobacteria; order Beggiatoales; family Beggiatoaceae; genus DAOVZS01. Next base: position 1,369 of record DAOVZS010000255.1, read on the forward strand.
TTGAGATGATAATATAAATCTTCTCGTAAACGTCCGCTTATTAATGCTTGATCAATATCATACGCAGTGGCAGCAATGACACGTATATTAATCACAATAGGTTCAGCCCCCCCATTGCGTAAAAAAGATTGATTTTCTAAACTGCTTAATAAACGGGCTTGTATCGCATCATCCATATCTGCAATATCTTTAATAAATAAAGTCCCCCCATCTGCCTGTTCAAGACGTGCTAAGGTATCACTGCCATGACGACCAAAAAGCTCAAGTCCTTGATTTTCTGGGCTCATTCCAGCCACACGTACGTGTACAAACGGTCCTGCTTGATGTTGACTATTTTGATGAATATAACGTGCTAATAAAGAACGTCCCGTTCCCGATTCACCGCTAATCAAGACTGATGTATTATGTTGGTTGGTACGTCGCACCTGTTCACGTAAAATCGTCATGACTTCACTATGACCTAAAGGATCGGTGACTAATTGGATATCTTTACGTAAACCATAATTTTCTCGTTGTAAAGATGCCATTTCCAAAGCTCTTTTGATGGTAATCAATAACTTAGAAATGGATACGGGTTTTTCAATAAAATCATAAGCACCCAAACGTGTCGCTTCTACAGCGGTTTCTACGGTGCCATGTCCTGATATCATAATGACGGGATTATCTACCAATAATCCGCCATCACGCCATTCTTTGAGCAAGGATAGCCCATCAATATCAGGCATCCAAATATCCAGTAAAATGAGATTGGGATGTAGTTTACGTCGTATTTCTCGTGCAGTCTGCCCATCTGCTGCCACACTAACCGTAAATCCTTCATCTTCCAAAATTTCTTTTATAAGACCATGAATATCAGGCTCATCATCAACAACTAAAATGTGTGCTGTCATATTAACCAGTCTTCTAGTAAGTATAATTAATAAATAATTATAATCATGTTATCAGTCATCATGTCATAATTGCAAGTCATTTTTAAGTAAATACTTGACATAATACTTGATAATGATTAATCTTTTAGTTTTTTAATATCACAGGGTTAAATTGCAGGAAGACGTAGTAGGTGATTTTTGTTTTTAGGAGGTACGACACAAGCATTGAAAGATGTTGAGGTAGCACAACTGCAAGCAAAAAAAGAGGCAGAAAAACGGCAGAAGCATTGAATAAATGATGTTACGCACTCTGTTTCTAAAAAACATATTTCCACATTTTGAATCCAGGGGTGAGACATCCCAAAGCCCCCTTGGGGCGAAAGCACAAGCAAAATCAATGTATTTATGTTGCCCTTTTTCAGGAAAAAAGATACAAGCCCTGAAAGGGCGATACATATCAGCCTGGGGCAACGCCCTAGGA
>DAOVZS010000134.1 GCA_030635005.1 Thiomargarita sp.
AAGAATCACCGCATCAAAGGCTTTTATCTTATGAGCTTGACTCACTAAATCAAAAGCATCAGAAATATCATTGACCATATTTTTACCTTGAAATGAAGCGGTGTAGTAATGAAAGTCACATAATCCAATCTGTGTTAATACATCTGCCTGACTTTTAAAATCCCCTAATCCTGCCGCTTCTTTAGGTGCAATGACTGCCACCCTGCAAAATTCTGTGATTTGAATCCTGTCCTTATTTTTCGTATAAATATCTTCTTTTTTCAAACGGGATCTTATGCGATTTAATTGTGCCTCCATTTCTCCTAAGGTAAAGCTTGGATCAATGTCTAAAATATTCAATGATAAACCATATATAGGATTATATTGAATATGTACGTGTAATAATACTTTAAAACCCGATTTAAAAGACAAACCTGTGTCTGCTTTAAAACGTGTCAATACTGTTTCTGCCCGAGAACGCCACAGTGTTGCTCTGACTTTTGCATTAACATTGCCCCGATTATCATGGCTAACCAGTTCTAAATAGACATGCTCTTTTGTGGATACGTTCAGTACTTCAGCACGTACCCAGTGATGCATATGATGTTGTTCAGTAATGGTTTGTTGCAGAATCGCTAGTAGTTTTTGGAGCGTTAAACTATCCCTGTCTTCCTCTTCTTCCCCTTCTTTTTCTTCCCCATCAACAGGTAACCATTTGCTAAAAGGTTTCGTATCCCAATCATTGGGAATAAACCATCGTTTTTTTTCCCAATCAAATTTTGCACCCAGTGTTTTAACATCGTCCTTTTCATAAAAGGAGCATTCTAAAAATATTCGTTCTTGAGTCATTAAAAAAAATTCTCATGTTGTCATTGAATTATGCTCACAATAAATGATATAATATCATAAAATCCAACAGTATCAGCAGCCTATCCAAAAAAAGTGAATATTTTTATACATACCCTTCATCGTAGTGCTTTACACTTTACGACTGGAAATCCTCAGACAATCAAACAGTCACAATTAAACGAATATCCAGAAAGAGCCTTATTGCTCGCAAATAGTGATGATTATATTATTCTAAATCATGCACCTGATGTGCATTATCTTGAATATTTAATAGAAATGGGCATTGGCACAAGACATTTGCTGATACCCAAAAATCAGGGGAGCTCATTATGTGATAATGTACTCAAAGATAAACCACTGCTTTCGTTTTTACAAACGCTCAAAAAAACAGTATTGCATCCTTATATCAGTACACCTGCTGAAATACTGTTAGCCCAAAAAATTCACGCTACTTTGCACAGTGCACCTCCTGAACTCACCCTTAAAATTAATAATAAACGCTACTTACCCACTCTTTTAGAAAAACTCGCATTACCTGTACCCGATTATAAAATAGCCAATGTTTCTACGGTAATAGAGACAGCACGTGCTTTCAAAGAAAAAGTTCACAATATTATTATTATTGGTGAACACAGTTATGGGGGATTTGCAGTGTGGCCCATTAAAAGTGAAGAAGATTTAAACATATTTGCAGGTCATTTGCATCAGTGTCACCATAATGAATGCTTTTTAGTTGAAAAAATGTATGATGTGTCATATTCTGTTAATATTCAATATAATATTGGATTAGATGTCATACAAGACATTGGGATGACTGATCAGATATTAGATGAACAACTTAAGCATCATGGCAATATGTATCCCTCATCAGCACAGCATACTGACACCATCAAACAATATGCATATGCTATTTGTGATGCACTTAAATTACAAGGCTATCGTGGTTTATTAGGGATTGATCTCATTGAAACCACAGAAGGAAAGGTATTTGCAGTCGATCTTAATGGACGTGTTAATGCCTCATCTTTTGGACTCTATGTCATCCGTAAGCTTTTTCCTGAAACGTATCTACAGAAACATTTTAAGATTTTAAGTCACTTAAATATTGAGAAACGAACACGCTTTATCACATTAAAAAAGAGACTTGGAGTCGCCTGTCTCTTTAATAAAAACACAGGCAGTGGCATTTTACCTTATAATATTGGTTTATTACCATGGGGATTCTTTAGTGGGATCGTGATAGGAGAGACACAACAAGAGATAGAACAATGTTATAATGACATACTTTTAATAACGCAATCCTGAGACAGATGAATAAAAGCATACTGATTGTAATACTCTTAAGTCTACCTTTTAGCCTTTATGCGGTAGATAAAAATCCCATAGCCTTTGAAACCCCTGAACAAGAACAACAATATTCTGATTTAATCGAAGAATTACGTTGTGTCGTGTGTCAAAACCAATCTGTTGGAGATTCTAATGCTGAATTGGCTCAAGATGTTCGTAATTTAGTCCGAGAAAAAATTCAGGCGGGTGAAACAACTGAGCAAATCACAGATTTTATGGTAGAACGATATGGTGATTTTGTCCTGTATAATCCGCCTCTGAAAACAAAAACTGTCGTATTATGGATAGGACCTATCGTGCTTGTTTTGATAGCCTTTCTCATGTTAGTATATTTTATACGTCGCCACGCAAACACCACCGTCACATCGCCTGATTTAACAGATGATGAACGTCAAAAACTGACACAAGCGCTCGGAAATAAGGAAACATAACAATGTTCATGCTAACATTTGGAATTATTGCAGCCAATTTGACACTCATCGCCATTGCTTTTGTGGTGTTCCCGCTGCTGAAAAAAAATACCGCAACGACTGGTGTGGATCGTAACACATTAAATGTCGCAATATATAAAGAACGCTTGATTGAATTAGAACAGGAAAGCCTCACACCCGCACAATTGAAACAAGCTAAAAGTGAATTAGAAAAAACACTGGCACAAGATTTAGACAATACAGATCCCCAACCCCTTCAAACACATATGCGTTGGGCAAGTGTGATGATGGTTGTGTTGGGTATTCCCCTATTAGCAACTGGGGGGTATTGGAAATTAGGGGCTTGGCAATCTCTAATGCATGCACAAACAACGACTGCTGCTACAACAGCCCCCCAACAACAACAACAAAATGCCCATAGTAAAACAGGTGCTGCCAATGCAGATTTTGAAAAAATGGTGCAAAATCTTGAAGCCCGTTTACAAAAAGACCCTAAAGATGCGGATGGTTGGAACATGTTAGCACGTTCGTATGCCTATCTCAAACGCTACGATCAAGCAGTACAGGCTTATAATAAGGTCTTAGCATTGGGCGGGGATCAAGATCCAGAGATATTGACTGAATTAGCCAGAATGTTAATTTTGCAAAATTCAGGACAATTTGAAGGTCAGCCTACGCTATTACTCAAAAGTGCTTTGAACTTAGATCCTCAAAATCAACAAGCCTTGTGGCTCTTAGGATTAGGCGCGAATGAACAGGGCGAGTACACAGATGCTATTGGATATTGGCAACGTTTTTTACAACAAATACCGTTAGATGAACAAAAATCACGACAAATGTTAGAAGAACGCATCGCCCAAGCACGTACTCAATTATCCCACATGACTGCCCCAGTACATGCACCTGTATCATCTGAATCTTCCACAACAAATACCCAGATTGAAGTGTATTTAACTTTGGCGCCTGCCTTACAAAACAAGCTGAAACCTGATGACACCGTATTTGTGTATGCACGTGCCATCACAGGATCGGCAATGCCTTTAGCGATTGTGAAAGAAAAAGCGAGTGCATTACCACTTACAATCATCTTGGATGACAGCATGGCGATGATGCCCTCATTGCAATTATCTAATTTTAAAGAAGTGATGGTGTTAGCACGTATCTCACGTAGTGGTTCTGCCCGCTTGCAAACTGGAGATTTACAAGGACAAGTGAGTCCTGTCATTATAGAAAAAAATGAACGTGTCCACATACTGATTAATCAGATCGCACCGTAAAGAGCAAAAAAACTGGGCTTGAGCCCAGTTTTTTGTGATAAAACAGATGAAACCTTTAAAATATCAACTATTCATGATTTCCAGCATTTTATTATGCCTATTGATTACCTTGGTGGCCCTACTTATTAATAGTGCTTTTGAAGAAAAAATGTTAGCAAAAGACTATAAAATTAAAAATAATATTGCTGAACAACTGAATACTGCCATTAAATGGCAAGCCATTGAACGTGGGTTAGGAGTGAGTTTACTGGGTAATTGCACGCATACAACATCAGAATTATTTCCAAAATTCATCGAAATGGGGAAAAAAGGGGATATCCACATTTTACAGGCCCAAAAATGGATTACCCAATATCATCAATTTGATATAAAACTCCATCAATGGCACAATACTTATGATCTTTTAAAACGTGCACGGCAACAAATCGCTAAGTGCCATATTTCTAAAGAAAAATGGATTGAGATTTCCACCGCTAATATCAATAATGAGCTGACTTTACATAATTTTATTTTCACTCCCCACAATCAAGAAGAACAAATCGTCTATTTAAATAGTGTTTTACGTCCTAATATCACCAGATTGACAGAATTTGCAGGATTAGAACGTGCTCTTGTAGCGAATAGTATTGCACGTAATGAGCCTTTTTCATTTGAAACCCTGACTAAACTCAATCATTATCACGCCAGAGTTGAACATTATATTGAACAAGTATTATTGTTAAAAGGGCAACCTGCAACCTCACTGCAAATGGAACAAGCACTGGTGACATTTGAAAAAGCATTTTTACACACTTTCTCACAATTAAGAGAAAAAGTTTTTACAGCCAACAAAAAACACCTAGATTATCCTGTCACTGCAGAAACTTGGTTTGATGCTGCTACTCAAACCATTAATACAGGATTACAAATATCCATACTTGCGGGTGAACAAACAAATACACTCATTTTAAAAATGGAGGCGGTTGCTAAAAAAAATCTCATACTCAGTTTTGTATTATTGTTATTTATTTTGTTAATATTCTCTCTGCTCAGTCACTGGTCCAAAAATAGTATTTTGATACCGTGTATCAAAATGGCAGAAGATTTGAAACTCACTACCCATCAAATTTGTGAAGCTAAAAAACTGTTACACTTATTAATAGAATCAGAGCAGAAAGTGGAACAAGAAATCATTGAAAGAAAACGTGCTGAACAAGAAGCAAAAAATGCGTCATTAGCGAAAAGCCGATTTCTAGCCACTATGACCCATGAACTTCGTACACCCCTTAATGGTATTTTAGGATTTGCTCAAAATTTACAACGTAATACTGCCACCACGCCTCAACAGCAACATGGTTTAGAAGTGATTGAACATAGCGGTCAACATCTGCTGAGTCTGATTAATGATGTGTTAGATATGGCTAAAGTTGAGGCTGGTAAAATAGAATTATATGAAACAAATTTCCAGTTATCTCCCTTAATTCAAGAACTTAGTGAAATCATTGCTCTATCTGCACAACAAAAAAATATTGATTTTCAATTAGAATATGCGAATGATATACCCACTTCTTTTAGCGGTGATGAAAAACGCTTACGCCAAATCCTGCTAAACTTATTGGGTAATGCTGTCAAATTTACAGAAACAGGAAAAGTGACGTTACAAGTCAGTATAATAAAGGAACAAATGACTTTTTTAGTTAAAGATACGGGGGTGGGGCTTTCTGAACAAGAAATGAAAAATATTTTTGATCCATTTCAACAGGGCGGAGATAAAAAAAATCAGATTAAAGGCACAGGTTTGGGGCTAAGTATTAGCAAAAATTTGATCACATTAATGGGCGGAACCTTACAGGTTACCAGTGATATTGGCGTGGGTAGTACATTTTGGTTTAA
>DAOVZS010000034.1 GCA_030635005.1 Thiomargarita sp.
ATCTGTTTTTTTCACCTAATGATCTTCATACCAAAATGGTCCATCTGATTCTACAATAAGTATTAAAAATGCCTGTTTTGTTAATTCACGAGTGATATGACACCGTTCTGTTCCTGTAAATTCACCTTCTCCCTTGAGATTGAAGGTGTTATAATGGCAATCACCAGCACAATGCCATTTGGCAATACATCCTTTGCAAAAATCCTGATAACGGTGTCCCCATGTCCGAATTTCCTCAAGAACAGGCATATCAAACGTATAGCCTTGTTGAAAAGGTTTACCATAAAAAAACTTGGGGGCAAGTGCATCTTCTTCAGAATGACAATTATAACAAGCGGATACATTGCCATCTGGCGAGAGTACAAACATATCTTGTGTGGTACCACAATAATGATTACTGAGCTTATTTAAATTCACAGGTGAATATTCCAACTTTATTCCTTTTTTTCTCGCCACAATCTGTGCATTTATATAGGATTTAATAAAAAGTGCAGGATTGGAAGAAGCTGTCTTTTCCCCACGTCCAATGGGCATAGCGGGTTCTACCTGAATCGCTCGCGGTGTAAAGGAATCGGCAAGAAAAGTCACCGCTTCCGATAAGTGTTCATAATGTGTTTCAGTGAGTGTGATTTTGATCAAGTATGGAAAATGTGCAGCATCAAAACGCCTGAAAGTATGCATCACCGCCTGACTTGATCCCTTTCCCCCTGCTGTCCGGCGATGCTCATCTTGAATGCTGGGTAAGCCATCAAAAGATATTTGTAGGGAATCGAAATGATCAATAAACCAATCAATTTGAGTGTTTGTAAGCACACCATTGGTGGTTAAATCAACTTTTAAAGGTAAATCTAAATGCTTGGCTTTTTGTTGGGCATAAGCAAAAGATTCCGTCAATACAGACCAATGAGCAGTCGGCTCTCCTCCCCCAAAATAAAACAACCCTAATGCAGTCACGGGTAGTTTTTGACCCAGCATTTTGGCAATACGATTCTTTTTCTGAGCATTGCTCACAATAAAATCAATGCCACGTTTTGCAGTGTCTAACGACATAGATTTGACTTTTGTATCGCCAGCAGACACACAACAATAACTACAATGAAGATTACACGCAGTGGTGAGCAATAAGGTGATGGAAGTGGGTAAAGGGGTTCCTGTGTGAGTTGTCACAGGTAGCTTTTCTGAAGCAGTGTCTAAAATCTTGACTTGGCGTAAAAAAGTAAGTATCTCATTCTCGGAATCAGATACGTTCTCATCAACCCCTTTTTTCAGACGTGCAATGAAATTGACCGTATATTTATTACATACAAAAGCAGTACGACACAAAGGGGCATAAATGAGATAACGATCGTCATCTAATGGAATACTAAAGAGTTCTTGTATCTGAATCTTAGGCATAAAGCAATCGTAGACTTCTTGTTTATGGAGTGATCACAATGATATTTTTGGGCTTAATCATCTTTAATTCTTCACGTGCAATACGTTCAACATGATGATGTTTGGTTAAACTGATGATTTCTAATTGAATTTCTTGACATGAGTCTATGAGTTCTGCATCTTCCTGATGTAATTCTTGTAACACACTGACAAACAAACGATTTTCATGCCGTGTTAATACAATTTGCAAGGATGATACAAATACCAGAAAAATTAATTGTGCTATTATTATTTTTAGACTTAAAGAATACATAAGAAAAATTATACTTTACAATAAACGGATTATCAAGCAATTTTTTTTAAAATGATAACACTGACCTTAAGTGACATAGCCTCAGCACTCAGTGCTGTCATCTCAGAAGAACACGTCAGATTTACAGGATGTAGTACTGATACACGCAATCTTCAAGCAGGTGCACTGTATATAGCATTACGGGGAGAAAATTTTGATGGACATGATTTTGTCACCGCTGCCAAAGCACAAGGCGCCAGTGCACTCCTTGTAGATACCTCAGTCAATTGTGAGTTACCCACAATACAAGTGGCGAATACGCGAAAAGCCTTAGGACAATTAGCACAATTCTGGCGCCAACGTTTTGATATCCCACTTGTAGCCATTACGGGGAGTAATGGTAAAACGACTACCAAAGAACTGCTCCGAGCCATTCTGTCTTATCAAGATAACGAAGTCTTAGCGACACAAGGTAATTTTAATAATGACATTGGAGTGCCTTTAACATTATTTAATTTACACGCAAAACATCGTTATGCTGTGATTGAAATGGGGGCAAATCATGCGGGTGAAATTGCAGGATTAACGCAGATTGCCCAACCCAGTTGTGCGGTGATTACACAATGTGCCCCTGCGCATCTCGAAGGTTTTGGGAGTATTAAAGGGGTTGCCCTTGCAAAAGGCGAGATTTTTTCAAATTTAAAACCAAATGGCATAGCCGTCATTAATAATGATGATAATTATGCCACCCTTTGGCATGAATTAGCCGGTGCCCATCAGATTAATACTTTTGGCATTACTCATGAAGCCGATGTCAAAGCAATCAACATCACTTTACATCAAGACAGTAGTGATTTTACCTTAAAAACAAAAATCGGTGATATTGCGATCCACCTGCCCTTACCAGGACAGCATAATATCATGAATGCCTTGGCTGCCAGTACATGTGCCTTAGCATGCAATTGTACATTGCACGCAATACAACACAGTTTGCAAAGAATAGACGCTGTCAAAGGTCGTTTACAACGACAAGCGGGTATTCAGAATATGACTCTGATTGATGATACTTATAATGCGAATCCTGCCTCATTAACCGCAGCCCTAACAGTCTTAAACAACACGACTCCCCCCTATTGGCTAGTACTGGGTGATATGAATGAACTTGGCACCGAAAGTATTAGATTTCATCGCGAGGCAGGACTTCTAGCCCGAGAATTTGGAGTCGAACGCTTATGGGCTATCGGTGACATGAGCCGCTATGCCGTTGAAAGTTTTGGGGCAGGCGCGCAACATTTTACACAACATAAAGATTTAATTCAGGCACTGTTACAAACAGTCCCCCTTCCTACCACCCTATTAATTAAAGGTTCACGTGGCATGCATATGGAACAAGTCGTCAACGCTCTCAAGGAGAATGCTTAAAATGTTACTTTGGCTTAATGAATACCTGACTCAATTTTACGCGGGTTTTAACGTTGTTCAATATATCACCTTACGTGCGATTTTGGGTACAGTGACGGCATTATTGATCGCCTTAATTTTAGGCCCTTGGATGATTCGCAGCTTACAGCGCAAGCAAATCGGGCAAAGCGTACGTGATGATGGACCACAATCCCATTTAAGTAAAGCAGGGACACCTACCATGGGCGGTGCTTTGATGTTAGTGGCTATCATCATCAGCACCTTACTATGGGCAGACTTATCTAACCGATTTGTGTGGATTATTTTGGGGGTAATGTTTTTATTTGGCGTGATTGGTTGGATTGATGATTACCGTAAAGTAACAAAACGTAATTCTGATGGATTATCTGCCAAACAAAAATATTTTTGGCAATCTGTCATCGGCGGAGGGGCAGCCATGATATTGCTGTTCACAGCAACCACGCCTGCTGAAACACAATTAATTGTTCCATTTTTCAAACATTTTATAATTGATTTATCACCTTGGTTCTTTGTGTTATTAAGCTATTTTGTCATTGTGGGGACCAGTAATGCGGTGAATCTGACGGATGGTTTAGATGGATTGGCTATTATGCCAATTGTGTTAGTAGGCGGGGCTTTGGGCATTTTTGCATACACGACAGGACATATTAACTTTGCCAATTATTTAGGGATTCCTTATATTGCAGGTGTAGGAGAAGTGACTATCTTGTGTGGCACAATGGTAGGAGCAGGGCTTGGTTTTTTGTGGTTTAACACATATCCCGCCCAAGTATTTATGGGAGACGTGGGATCATTATCCTTAGGGGCAGCCCTAGGCGTGATTGCAGTCATTGTTCGACAAGAATTGGTTTTGGTCATCATGGGCGGTATCTTTGTAATCGAAACACTTTCCGTCATTATACAAGTCGCTTATTATAAAAAGACCCAACGGCGTTTTTTTCTGATGGCCCCTTTACACCATCATTTTGAACTCAAAGGATGGCCCGAACCTCGTGTTATAGTGCGGTTTTGGATTATTACAGTGGTATTAGTATTGATAGGATTAGCAAGCTTAAAAATTCGCTAATTTAAAAAAAGATATAGCAACCCAGATGGCTTTATGACCACTTGGGTTGTTATTCGTATTCAACTTTAATCATTAACACGAACGACTCTAAATCCTAAGGTATCCAAACGTAAGGTAGGACGAAATTTTAATCGTATCGTTGTACGTACTTTCCCTTTAGCGCTTCTGTAAGAACTGCTACGGACGGTTCGCAACGCACAATTTCCACCTTCCCAATTATTGCCTCTCGCAGGCGAATCTCGGTAACTGGTATGATAACAATTTAAAGTCCATTCGATAACATTGCCAATACTATCATAGATACCAAAATCATTTGCTGGAAAACTACCCACAGGTGCTGTTTTTTTACCTTTCCAAGCACTCCCACAGGCAGCACAATTTGCATTATTTGTACCGATACGAAATCCCCACCAAAATAGTGTATCAGTACCCGCTTTGGCAGCATATTCCCACTCTCTTTCAGTGGGTAAACGATATTGAAAACTGGTTTGTTCAGTCAACCATTTCGCATAAGCAGTGGCATCATTCCAATTAACATTAATAACAGGTCGTTTTTTTCTGCCCCATCCATTATCATTAGGTAATGATCGTCTTGTCTTTTTAGCAAAACGGTCATATTCTTCAAACGTCACTTCATATTTACTAATGCTAAAATTTTGTAACGTCACATTATGTTGAGGGCGTTCATTATGATAAGGTAATGTATTTCTACTCCCCATTTGAAACGTACCATCGGGTAAGTGAACCATCACCGGTCCTTTACCCCCATTTTTTAATTTATCAGTATATTCACCTAATGAAGTGACTGTAGGCTTTTCTGCAAGCCTAGAAATGATTTCAGCAGGCTCATCTTCGTTCAGAGCACTGGTATCAATGATGGGTAATGGTTCATTTTTTGGAATAATATCAGTAATTTCTATGTTAGTGAGTAAGGGATATAAAAATACGCCCCCGACAAGAACTGACAACAAAGCCCCAATACTGATCCCGATCCATAATCCTTTACGCCCGCCTCTAAACGATGTGATGGCTTGTGCAATTTCCAATTGTTTTTGTTCTTCCATCACAGCACGTGCTGCATCACGCTGCAAGGTTACAATTTCAGTTTCTTTTTGAGATTCTTGACGAATATTTTCAATTTCTTGTTTGAGTGCATCATGTTCCGCCTCTTTTTTCTGAATCTGGGCACTCAGCTCTTTTTGCAATTTTTTATCATGGGCAATCTCTTTTTGAGACAGCTGCGTGATACTTTTCTCAGTAGCATCTTTTAAAAAACGTGTAATTTGAGCTTTAGCTTTGCTAAGCTGTTCAATTTGAGAACGTGCTTTTTGCTGAGCATTTTCAAGATTATTAAGACGTTCATCAAGATTATCAGAAATCTCTTCTATGTCTTTTTCAGACTCTGAGACCGTAGTGGTTTGTTTTTCACCGTGTAGTTTTGTAATCGCAGATTGCAGTGTACTGATTTGTGACACCAGTTTTTCTGCATTCGCAGCCTTACGTGTTGATTCTTCTACAGTATCAGCCGTTCGAGATTCTGCTTGTAGTTTGTTATACTCTTTAATGAGTTTTTGAGCTTCTTCTTTAGCATTTTTTATCGAAGACACAATCTTATTCTCCTTAATCCGTTATTTGTTAAGGGCATTGAGGCGGTTGACATTGAATTTTTCTGTGTTTATGCGTTGGAAAATTATGTCGCAAACTGTCCTGTTTTTCCCGATCTAATTCTGCATAAACAACACCAGCACTTCGCCTTAGATGGTTTAACATCAGCCCCCACGGATCAACAATCATGCTATGACCATGAGTTTCACGCCCATTAAGATGATATCCGCCCTGATTAGCAGCAATAACATAAGACAGATTTTCAACCGCACGCGTACGTACTAACAGTTCCCAATGAGCTTTACCCGTAACCGCCGTGAATGCAGAAGGGCAAGCAATTAATTCTACCCCTTGACTCAGCATACACCGAAATAATTCTGGAAATCGTAAATCATAACATACAGACAATCCTAAACGTCCATACGGAGTATCTACTACTACGACCTCTTTGCCCGCTTCAATCGTCTCTGATTCACAATATTGTTCATGAGGCGTCACACTGACATCAAATAAATGTATTTTGTCATAACGGGCAACACATTCACCTGTATCATTAAACAGTAAGCAAGCAGCACGATATTTAAAAGGATCATGAGCAACTAGCGGTAATGTTCCGCCCACCAACCAAATGCCATGATCTGCTGCTTGTTTGGAAAGAAAATCTTGAATAGGACCCGCCCCTGGTTTCTCGCGACTATTCACATTATCTGTCAAATGCTGACCCATCAATGCGAAATTTTCTGGCAAAATAACCAACTTAGCGCCCATATTCACTGCTTCCTTAATGAGACGACCCGCTTCACGTAAATTAGCAGTAATATTTGGCCCAGAGGCCATTTGTATTGCAGCAACAGGATACATATTAGTTATCAGTTATCAGTTATCAAAACAAAAGCTATGTTATAATGAATCATTTAATTAATGACATATTATAATATTACACCTAAATCGTGTTAAAAACAGAAAAAACAGTACCACATCAACCCGTATTATTAGATAAAGTACTTCAGGCCTTAAATGTGCATTCAAAAGGTTTTTATATTGATTGTACTTTTGGACGGGGGGGTCATACAAAAGCTATTTTAAAACACTTAGGCTCAGAAGGAAGAGTCTTGGCTTTGGACCAAGATCCAGAAGCGGTGCTCTCTGCATTACAAAGTACTGATGAACGTTTTTCTATTGTTCACAGTGATTTTGCTCAATTATCTGAGTATGTTCAAAAACAGGGGTGGATGGGAAAAGTTAAGGGTATATTATTAGATTTAGGGGTATCTTCACCGCAAATAGATACTCCAAATCGGGGATTTAGTTTTATACATGAAGGGCCCTTGGATATGCGAATGAATCCAAATAGCACTGAAACTGTGGCACAATGGTTATCAAAAGCAACAGCTGATGAGATTGCGATTGTCTTAAAAAATTATGGAGAAGAACGCCATGCACGTCGCATTGCACGGAGTATCGTGATTGCCCGTGAGCAAGGTGAACTTAAAACCACACTTCAATTGGCACAGATTGTAGCCACTGCCCAACCGCCTCCACGCCCTGGCGTAAGATTGAAACATCCTGCAACACGTACTTTTCAAGCATTACGCATTTTTATCAACCAAGAACTTGATCAGTTGCAGAAAATTTTACCTCAAGTTTTAGATATATTAGCACCAGGCGGGCGTTTAGTCGTCATTAGCTTTCATTCACTTGAAGATCGTATCGTGAAACGATTTATTCGGGATTGTGTTCGTGGAGATGATTTTCCCAAAGGACTACCCATTACCGTAGATGCTTTAAATGTCACTTTACGGAGTATGGGAAAACCCATTCGTCCCAATGAGGCTGAAATCGAAGAGAATCCACGTGCCCGCAGTGCCATCATGCGGGTCGCAGAACGAATCTAAGCTAACCTAACCTTATTAAGCAGTCTTTTCTTTCTCCTGCTTAATCACTTCTTGATGCACCTTTGACATGTCTAAGCCTTTAGCTTTGCCAATGACATCTTCAAGTCCCGCAGCGGGCAAACTACCTGCTTGTGAAAAAATAATGACTTTTTCTCTAAAAATCATCAAAGTAGGAATAGAACGGATGTTAAACATGCTTCCTAATTCCTTTTCTTCTTCTGTATTGATCTTAGCAAAGATTAAATCAGGATATTTTTCAGAAATGCTTTCATAAGTAGGTGCAAAAGATCGACAAGGGGCACACCACGGTGCCCAAAAATCTACGATCACCATGTCATTATCATTTATCGTTGTCTCAAAATTAGCTTGTGTTAAATCAATTGTTGGCACGGTATCTCCTGAAATTAAAATATTTTATTAATGATTAGTATGACACATTGGATAAGAATGTGAATGTTAGAAAAAATTTACAAGGTTTTACCTTACTTGAATTATTAGTCGCATTAAGCATTTTTTCGATCATTGCAGTCATGGCCTATAGTGGCTTAAATACTGTTCTATTAGCCCGTATTCAAACCGATCAACATGCGATACAATTAGCACGTTTGCAAATGACTTTTACATGGCTAAAGCGTGATATTGAACAATATATAGGACGTTCTATTCGAGATCAATATGGTGACAGGCAAGCTGCTTTAATAGGCACAATAACACATTTAGAATTAACACGGGCTGGTTGGAGAAATCCCGCTTTACAACAACGTAGCTCATTACAACGTGTGGCTTATTTTGTTGAAGAAGATATCTTGTGGCGTACCTATTGGCGCGTGCTTGATCGTGCGCAAAATGCACGACCAATAAAAATAAATTTAATACATGATATTAATAAGATAACATTACGTTATTTAGATGATACCTTGAAATGGCATGAACAATGGCCTTTAATGCAACCCACCACACTTAAAGCGATTGAAGTTACCTTAACACTGGTCAAATGGGGCACGATTATTCGATTATTTCAAGTACCTGATATCTTATGAAAAATAAAGGCGTTGCCTTAATTACTGCACTCCTCATTGTTGCCTTAGCCACGATCACCGCTGTCGCCATCACAACACGACAACAATTAGATATTCACCGCACCGCCAATATCATTAATGGTGAACAAGCATATATGTATGCCTTAGGGGGAGAAGAGTGGGTAAAACAAATTTTATTAGATGATAATAATGCGATAGATAGTTTTCAGGATAATTGGGCAATATCTATGCCCGCTTTACCGATCACAGGAGGTAGTATCCAAGGGCAGGTTGAAGATTTACAAGGGCGTTTTAATCTAAATAATTTAGTGGATGCCCAGCCTGAAGATATGGCGATGTTTGCCCGTTTACTCCAAATTTTAGAATTACCGCCGATGTCTGCTCAAGTTGTAGTGGATTGGATAGATGCAGATATTGAAGTATACATACCTGAGGGTGCTGAGGATAATACTTACCTTCCCGATTATCGTACCGCCAATACTTTTTTGAGCAGTCCTTCTGAAATACGTTTATTAAAAGGGAGTGATAAAAAAAGCTACCAAAAATTATTACCTTATATCAGTACTTTGCCGACGCGGACTAAAATTAATGTGAATACTGCGTCCTTACCTGTTTTAGCAGCCTTAGCAGAAGGATTAAAGGAATCAGAACTTATTAATATAATGTCTGAAAGAAATAAAAAACCTTTTAAATCGGTGCAAGAATTTTTGATTCAAGATGCTTTTGCGGGTATGCAGCTTAATACTCAAAATCTCTCCATTAGTAGTGACTATTTTTTGTTTACAGCAGAAGTCAAAATTGATAGGGGGCACGTACATTTGAAGAGTATTTTACATCGTCACAACAATAAGATTCGCGTATTGATGCGGAGTCAAGGCGGAGAATGAGGAGCGTGTGTTATAAAAATTCTTTATATCTCATCCCCTTCACTTCACGTACAAGTTTAGGCACAAGATAACCAGGTAACGCAATTTGTAATTGTTCTAAAAGTTGTTTGGCTCTTTCTATAGGGACTTCAAAATGTGCTGCACCGTGTACATGATCTAAATGGTGTAAATAATAAGGTAACACATGACTGTTAAACAGGTCTGTACTTAAACGGATTAAAGCATTCGCATTATCATTAACGCCTCGTAATAACACCGATTGGTTTAAAACAGTAATACCTGCCTTCGTAATACGTTGTAACGCCTGACTTACCTTATCATCTATTTCATTCGCATGATTCGCATGCACCACCATAATAGTGTGTAAACGTGTGTCTGTCAGCAACCGCAACAGTGTATTACTCACACGTTCAGGGATGACAATAGGTAAACGTGTATGTACACGTAAACGTTGGACATGTGAAATATTGGCAATATGTTGTACCATGACAGCAAGGCGACTGTCTGTTAAGCATAATGGATCTCCCCCACTTAAAATCACTTCTGTAATAGAAGAATCAGAACGAATACTATCAAATAGTGCTAAAGGGTTTGAAACAACATAATGATAATGTTGACGAAAACAATAGCGACAATGAATAGCACATGCGCCTGTACTGAGTAATAAGACGCGTCCATGATATTTTTGCAATAACCCCTGTGTTTTTTCAGTTGCAATATCACCCACTGGATCGGTACTAAAACCTTCTATGTGTTTATTTTCCTTGATTAACGGTAATACTTGCCGTAACAAGGGATCATCTGGATCGCCTTTGCGCATACGGGCGATATATCCTCTAGGTACTTTGAGTTTAAATTGTTGTCCAGTTGCGACCGTATGTGTTAATACACTGTCTGACAATTTTAATAAATCCAATAATTGTTTAGGATTATCAATTGATTGGCGTAATTCATGCTGCCACTGCTCAAAGACCAATTTTTCAATTATCATATTTTTAAGGAGTTTTAATGGCAACTGTCAATACTAATGAATTTAAATCTGGACTTAAATTGATGCTTGATCATGATCCTTGCAGCATCATAGAAAATGAATTTGTAAAACCAGGTAAAGGTCAAGCGTTTAATCGTGTTAAATTGCGTAATCTGAAGACAGGAAGAGTCATAGAACGCACTTTTAAATCAGGAGAAACGCTGGAAGCAGCGGATATCATGGAAACAGATATGGAATTCTTATATCATGATGAAGATTTTTATCACTTCATGGATCCTGAAACATATGAACAATATGCCACAAATACCAATATTGTGGGTGATACTGCAAAATGGTTGAAAGGTCAAGAAAAATGCGTGATGACATTGTGGAATAATCAACCTATTTCTGTAGAACCGCCTAAATTTGTAGTGCTGCAAATTAGTGAGACTGATCCTGGTTTACGTGGGGATACTTCTGGAGGCGGAACTAAAGCAGCGACTTTAGAAACAGGTGCGATAGTGCGCGTCCCCTTATTTCTCAATATAGGTGACTTAATCAAAGTGGATACACGTTCTGGAGAATATTTATCACGTACTAAAGAATAAAGATAATGGGGATGGATAATCATCAACATCCCCATTTCCATTATTTATGAGATTGATACATGTCAACCCGTGCGGGTGGAAAGTTGCGCCAAACAAGTTTATGAGAAACCCGTTTAAAATGATGTGACAAAAACATTTTACGTCCACTAAGATCATACGTAAACTGAATTACCAAACCATTTTTAGGCAATACTTCATCAATTTGTTTAATAATATTATGTCCAACATGGGGGGGTAAAGAACGAAAAGGTAAACCTGACACAATAGTCGTCACCTTTAAAGGGAACTTCTCAAGTAAAAGGGACAATTGTTGTGCATCCCCGTTGATAATCTGTACTTGAGGAAAACGCTGGCGTAAACAATCAGCAAGGCTCGCAGATTGTTCAATGGAGACTAAACGTTCTGGTGGAATACCATGTGCGAGTAAGGCTTTTGTGACAATACCTGTTCCCCCCCCCAGTTCGACAATAAGTCCATTATCTGTCAATGGGACATAATGAGCCAGCACTCGTGCAAGTTGTGGCGTACTGGGCCATCCAGCTCCCATTTGTCGTGGATTTCGTAACGTTTCACGTGCAAATAATAACCAATCAGGTGCTTGACGATTATTTTTGTTCAAATTTCGTTCCACAAAATCTCGCGAAAAATTAGATTCACGCACTTTAGCCACAGATTGATTTATAAATGCTCTTGCTTTTAATATCTTATGTTGAATCACTCATCTATTTCCTTAGATTTAATAATAAATAATATGTTTTAAATTAATGACAATACCTAAAAAATCCAAATAATAAGCAGCATTAAGGTTGCGATACTAATGCCCCCTCCCAAAAAATTGGTGCCATTCTGAGCCGCTTCTGCTTGAGATTTCGCAGTATTAGCAGTCGTCAATGCATTTTCAGCGTCAGAGACTGCTGTATTTGCGGTGTCTTGTGCATCTTTGGATTGAGATATGGCATTTTTAGCAATACTGTGCGCAGTTGCCGCAGTTTTTAAGGCAGTATTGGCAGTATCTTGAGCATCATCAGCTTGAGATATCGCACGAGTAGCTGTATTTTGAGCATCATCAGATTTAGATATGGCTATGTTCGCTGTGTCTTGAGCATCATTAGCTTTAGATAATGCCATATCAGCAGTGTTTTGAGCAGCCGTCACAGCGTCTTCATTGACCGATAATCGTTTTTTAAGGATTGCTATTTCCTGTTCAAGCTGTGTAATGACTTGGGCATGACAATTTAATGTGTTTTCTGTACATTTAGGACTTGCAACCGTGAGAAGGGGTATGAAATAGCACGCCAGTAACATGATTTTAAAAATTTTCATGGTATTCTCTTTTATTAAATTAAGATGATTAATTGTCTTATCTATTACTTTACCACATTTATAATCACAAAAATAAACAAAATTTATGATAAGGATCTATTTATGCAACATGTTGACATTCTCATTTATGCAGCTTGGATTATCCCTGTAGAACCCGAAAATACCTTATATGAACACTATGCACTTGCAATACACGCAGGGAAAATCATAGATCTTTTACCCCATGATAAGGCTGAAAAACAATTTACAGCAGACAATACCTATCATTTAAACAAGCATGTCTTAATACCAGGCTTGATTAATACACATACCCATGCTGCGATGAATTTATTACGAGGTATTGGTGATGACATGCCTTTAGAGCAATGGTTACAAGAACGTATTTGGCCTGTTGAACAAACGCATGTGAATGAACAATTTGTTGCAGATGGGACACGCTTGGCTATTGCTGAAATGTTACGAGGCGGTGTCACTTGTTTTAATGATATGTACTTTTTTCCTGATATCGCCTGCAAGATTGTTGATCAAGTGGGTATACGTGCGACGATTGGTTTAATTATGATTGATTTTCCAACCGCATGGGCTGATAATGTGACGGAATATTTAGAAAAAGGGCAAGCGGTGTATCAAAAATTTCAAGATCATCCCCTTATTCAAACCGCTTTAGCGCCCCATGCCCCGTATTCGGTATCAGACAAATCATTAACATTAGTACGAGAAATGGCAGAAAAGTATCATCTGCCTATTCATATCCATCTTCATGAAACAGCCAAGGAAATTGAAGACGCTCTGGCTTTATCTGGGCAACGTCCTTTACAACGCTTAGATAACTTAGGATTATTATCCTCGCATCTCATGGCAGTCCATGCGACACAATTAGAAGATGATGAGATTGCATTATTAGCCAAACGTCAAGTGCATGTCATTCATTGTCCCGAATCTAATCTAAAATTAGCCAGTGGGATTGCACCCGTGTCAAAATTGTTAAAAGCGGGTGTTAATGTGGCATTAGGAACGGATGGTGCAGCCAGTAATGATGATTTAGACATGTTAGGCGAAATGCGGACGGCTGCACTTCTTGCTAAAATAGTTGCACAAGATGCCAGTGCTGCTCCAGCTGCTGAAGTATTACGTATGGCTACCATTAACGGTGCAAAAGCATTACATATCGATCATATCACGGGATCATTAGTGTCAGGAAAATCTGCCGATATTGTGGCTATTGATATGAGTGAGATTGAAACACAACCGATTTATAATCCATTATCTCAACTTGTGTATGCTGTTGGACGTGATAAAGTGACTGATGTTTGGGTAGCAGGTCAACATTTGTTAAAATCACGATTCTTGACTACAATGGATATTGATGATATTCAAGTACAAACCCGTCAATGGCGTGATAAAATAAGTTCACAATTACATTTATAGCCAATAAATTCAGTTTTAGGAAATAGCCATGCTTTTATATTTAAGTACCATCGCAAAACTATTACAGCAATATTTCATTGGTGACTCACCTATCATCAAAAAAACTTCCGAACATGACATCTTTTTATCTGCTCTTAAAGAGCACTTAATACTGAATGAGGATATTAAACAGATAGACAGATACTGGGATAATACCTCAGAATGTTGTTTTAAAATTAAAGTGCCCTCTTTTATAGAGAATCGTTTTTTAACAATCGCATTTACGCCCACCAATGAATTGAGCATCACAATAGGATCACATACGGTGCCAATTTATCATCTTGAACAAATTGATACCTTTATTGATAGATTGAAATTAGAATATAACAAAATACAATGGCAGCATGCAAAAGCAGAAAAGATTCTTCATTTAAAACAAAAAGCCATTATGGCAAAAATAAAAGAAATCGCTAAAGAGGAACAATTTGATTTTTATACCTCCGAATACGCAACAAAATTAAAAATTCTTGTACGTATGCCACAAAATAGAATTCTAGAAGTTGACGTGCCTTATGGAAAATTTCAAGCTGTTTTAAAAAATATGCGTGATCTCATTATCACCATCAGAGCATTACACAATTCTGGGATTACTTTTAGATTAAAATCATATTCTCATCATGATAAGCATTGTACGTGGATAACTCATGATAGTTTATAAGAAAAACACTGTTAATTCAAATGAAAAAACTCACATATATTATTATTTGCACTTTATTCATATCCATCCCAAACCTCATTAAAGCAGAGATACTTGATTATATTGTCGCTATTGTCAACGATGATGTGATCGTACATTCTGCCTTACAACAAGAAATCATACGATATTCTGAAGAATTGCAATCAACAGAAAGTGCTGTATTGCCACCCCTTCACATTGTGAAGAAAAACGCATTAGAACGCTTGATTATGATGAGTTTGCAATTACAACTTGCCAAAAATACAGGTATTCACGTTGCAGATATTCAATTAAATGAGCAATTACGTCAGATCGCAGCACACGAAGAAATGACTTTACAAGAATTTCGTGACGAGATCGAAAATAGTGGCGACAATTATGAATACGTGCGTGAAAAAATTCGTCAGCAGATGATTATAAAACGTTTGCAACAACGGCACATTCGCGTTGATCTCACGCAACATGAAATTGATAATTTTCTGTCAAATCAAGTACAACAAGGGACAGAAAATATGGAGTATCACTTATGGCATATTTTAATTGCAATACCTGAGGATGCTTCTTCTGAAGAAATTAGCAGTAAACGTAAAAAAGCACACAAGATAGCATTAAAACTCAAAAAAGGAGCCGCATTTCCAGAATTAGCGGTGTCAATATCAGACAGTCCTAATGTAAATGAAACACGGGGAGACTTGGGATGGCGGAAAGCGGAAGAATTGCCAACATTATTTAATGGTATTGTGATCAAGATGTCGGTAGGGGATATATATAAACCGCTTCGTGATAGCAGTGGTTTTCATATTATTAAATTGATTGAAAAACGAAGTACTGAACAAAGCATTATCACCCAAACAAATGCACGCCATATTTTAATCAGTACCAATGAATTAGTGTCAAATTTTAAAGCAGAAAACACATTAAAAAAACTTAAATATCGCATTGAACAAGGTGATAATTTTGTTGATTTAGCACGTTCCTATTCTCAAGATACCATGTCTGCCAACAAAGGGGGTTCAGTGGGTTGGGTTGATCCCGGCACTCTTGTGTCAGAATTTGAACAAGTCATGAATGATTTATCTATTAATCAAGTCAGTGAACCTTTTAAAACGCGTTATGGTTGGCATATTGTACAAGTATTGGAACGGCGACAGATTGACAATACTGCACAAGCTTTACGTAATAAAGTTGCAAAACACATCAAAAAACGTAAACTTGATACCAAGTTTCAAACTTGGCTGAGACAATTACGTGAAGAGGCTTATATTGAATATCGGGATAATAAGTAACTGATGTTACGCACTCTGTTTCTAAAAAGCATCATTCCATGTTTTAGCTCCAGGGGCGATGCCCCTGGCTATATTATTAAGCCCCGTTGGGGCGAAGGCACAAGCAAAATCAATGTATTTATGTTACCCTTTTTCAGGAAAAAAGATACAAGCCCTGAAAGGGCGATACATATCAGCCTGGGGCAACGCCCTAGGATTGATAATTACATAATAGGTATTTATGAATGGCACAATCACTATCAAAAGGAATTGATA
>DAOVZS010000124.1 GCA_030635005.1 Thiomargarita sp.
CCTGAGTTTAGTTATCAGTTATCAGTTATCACTGATAGCCAAACGGATAACTGAGAAAATGAATATTAATTTTCTTGATTTTGAACAACCTATTGCAGAATTGGAAGCCAAAATTGGTGAACTGCGTTGTGTCACTAATGACAGTGACATTAACATTAATGATGAAATTGCTCGTTTACAAGTAAAATGTGATGATTTAACACGTAAAATTTTTACCTCATTAACAGCATGGCAAGTATCCCAATTAGCACGGCATCCACAACGTCCTTATTTACTTGATTATATTGATCTGATATTTACCGATTTTGAAGAGTTACGTGGTGATCGTACTTTTGGTGATGATTCTGCAATGCTGGGTGGTTTAGCACGTTTTGACGGTCAACCAGTCATGCTGATTGGTCAGCAAAAAGGACGTGATACGAAAGAAAAATTGCAACATAATTTTGGTATGCCACGTCCTGAAGGTTATCGCAAAGCTTTGCGTTTAATGAAAATGGCGGCCCGTTTTAAATTACCATTGCTTACATTTATTGATACGCCGGGTGCTTATCCGGGTGTAGATGCTGAGGAGCGGGGACAAAGTGAAGCGATTGCCCGTAATTTATACGTCATGTCCAATTTAAAAACCCCTATTATTTCGACTATCATTGGTGAAGGGGGATCGGGTGGGGCTTTAGGGATTGGATTAGGTGATAAATTGTGTATGTTGCAATACAGCACTTATTCCGTCATTTCGCCAGAAGGCTGTGCATCCATTTTATGGAAAAATGCTGATAAAGCACCCGAAGCTGCTGCTGCCATGAATATGACATCAGAACGTCTTAAAGAGCTTGCTTTAATAGACATTATTGTTCCTGAACCTTTAGGCGGTGCTCATCGTGATATTAACGCAATAGCAAAAACTTTAAGTACTGTTTTGCGAGAGAATTTGGCAATGCTTAAGCAAATACCTATGGAAGAATTATTAGAAAGTCGCTATCAACGTTTTATGCAATGTGGACAATTTGAGACAGGAAGATAGATAAATTCCTCTCCTCCTTCCACAGGGAAGGAGGTATTCATCTATCTTCTTTGAATCCTTCCCTACTTAAAAGTCGCCCCTAAATCAATCCATCTAATCAGCGTCAATAAGTCATGATCTGTTAAAGAATTATTGATAGGATGTTTTTTATCCTTAATTTTTTGGATTAAAAGACTGTCTATTGCGAGGGCTTCACGTTCATTCACGTATTTTTTGTCAGCATAATTGCCACTGGCAGGTTCTCTTAATTGATGAAGGGTTTCATAAGAAACAGTATAATGCGTTGTTGGCGTACCTTTTAAATTTAAAACATCTGTGCTGTGATGACATGAGACACAATGTTTATCTAAAATAGCTTGAATGTCCCTTTTAAAATCAATACTGATAAAAGACGATGCACCAAAAGGTGATTTTTGTTCTTTTAACGCATTATCCCAATTTGCCATGACTTTAGAAGCAGCACTGACCAGTTCAAATGCACCGACGCCATCTGTTTCTTTTCCAGTCAACGCACCATGACAACCCGAACAACGTGTCGTAAAAATGCTACGTGGAATGGAAAAAGTCAATTTTTCACCGGGTTGCACATAAAACCATCTATTCATGGAATGTAACGCCATTTTCTGTTGATTTAAGCCTTGAATTATCAGCGGTACATGAGTAGGGGCTTCAGTGTAAAACGAACCATCTGGAGATAAGGGAATTTCGGCTATAATGCGTTTTTGGGTATGAATACCTAGACTGAGGGGCGTTGCAAAAGGATCGTTGCTGTCAACGGCAAGCAAATCTTTTTTATGCGGGGGTACGTGCATAATGAGGCGTACATAATGATATTTCTGTTCTGGAATCTTTTCATGAAAATCCCGTGCGCCTACAGGTGCAAAATGTGTTAAAAATGATTGCAATAAAGGATAATCAAAACAAATGATCTCGGCTGCTGTCTCAGGTGGGGCGCGTAATACGCCATGAATACGTTTGGTTTGTGCCGTTTTAGTAAATTTTTGATGAGTATGGGCTTTTTCCTTTAATCGCACCATAATAGGGCGCGGTGAATATTCTGAAAATTGGCTTGTTGAGGCAATACGTTGTAATACCGTAGATCCTACACCTTGGGCATCTTCTGTTTGTAAGGATTGATCAAAGCTGATCAGATAAATATCCCAATCTGGATTTGCATTCGGATCTAAATGATCAATAGGGTTGTGAACATGTGCTGTGACAATCTGACCATTGGGTAAGGGAAAGGGATCTCGAAAAGCACCTCCCGGTGAAATACCTGTCACTGTCACTGCATTTTCTCCTGTTTCAGGATAAAAGGGTAGTTGCGTGGGTAAAAAACGGGGCGGTGAAGAATACGTATTCTTCATTTGTGGAAAAGGAATATTATCAACTGGGTTATTAGGCTCAAGATTGATACCCAATCCATGATCCACTAGAAAAAGCATCCCGCCTCCCCAATAATTTCTTGGATCAAGGGCAACACGAATTTCTAATCCAGAGGGTAATTCTCGTGAATCTGCATAAATAGGATATCGAGAACGATTACCCCCTTGTACATGATAATCAAATCCTCCCGCTTGAACACGAAAAATAGCGCCATTAAACACAGGACGATCTGCTTGATATCCGATATTACGTACGGATGTAAACATCACTTCACCTGTAGAACGCATGGTAGGACGTCTTTCTTGGGCACTGGTAAATGTCATGCGGGATTTTGTTTGTTTAAAGCCTTTTTTAGGCACAAAACTCCATATATCATAAGCTGACACATTTTTTGCTTTTAGTTTTTCAATCACATAAACCATATATTGATTTGGTTTCAAAGGCAAAGGACGATCTAACACTAATTGCGCCCCTACCACACTTTTGGGATCTGAAAAATGTTGTAGGATAGTCCGCCATTCACCTTTAGCAGCCCCATCCACAATAAATAACCTTCTCCCTTTAAAAGTACCCGGGGCTTCTGTTCTTTCATAATCAATGATGGTTGTTAAATCCCCCGCATCTGCCTCTCCTAAAATTCCCCAAGTGTCTGATGCAGCATAATGTCCCATTTCATTAGACGCATAGGCAATAGACACTTCACTGAGATCAATACTCTTATCATCCTCTGCACCTGGAATATAAATCGGATCGATATGATGCACTAAAGTCCCATCTTTTAAATGGGCAGCTGCAAAACTCAGTTGCTGTAAGCTTGTAAGCTTTAATTCATCATCCAATAATAATTCATAAAGGCGAAAACCACGTTCTTTTTGAGTACGCATGGCAAAAATAATGGCTTTTCCATCATAACGCACATCAAATGATTGTATTTCAACATTATCTTGTGCCGTTAAATTTGTGGGAACATTTTGAGTATTTTGTAATGTTTCTCCTGTATCAAGTTTTAAGAGATAAATATTAGAACCTGCAAAAAATTCATCAAATTCAAAAAAATGACGTGGATTATGCTTGGGGCTTCTGATAAACGCTAAGCCTTGTACCTTTCCTAATTGATCTTTTGAAATGGGTTTTTGCTCAGAAATGAGTTTTTGACTTAAAGCTTCTTTTTCAAGTTCAAGCCATGCTATCAATATTTGGCTATCTTTATCATCAAAGGATTCCAAAAATTGCTCATTTCCCCCGCGTTGATGAACACCGCCTTGACTAATGGGTATATTTTTGACTAATAGACGACTGCGTTTGACATCCCCTCCAAGATTGGCAAAACGACTGACTGTTCCCAACATTGTTTGATGATTATGCAATACCATTTGCGTGGAAAAACCCGCTAAAAACGTTTTATTGGGATCAATAACGGGTAAAGGGGGCACTAATTTTAGATCATTAAAGACTTGTGAACCATGACATGATGATAAAAAACAACTATTTCTGACCATGACGCCTAATACTTTATTTTTGAAAAACTGCGTTTCTTTAGGCAAAATTTGAGCGGGTACGGGATGTTCAGCAATCTCTGTCTGTATCCAATGTTGTAATGTTTTATAGTCTGTCTCTTCAGTTGAATAAAAAATATCCATCCCTTTATGCGGTAATCCCCCAAAATCTTCAGCTAAGGGGAATCTTAATAAAGGGCTAAAATGGGCTTCTTCCCTATAATCAATACGGGTTGAATGCACTGCATTAGATTCTTGCCAACCGCGCGTCGCCTGATAAGATACTAAAAGAGAATGGGCATTTTGCGGAATCCTTCCTGTTATGGGATCAATGGGAAAATAAAACGCTTCAGCATTTAAGGCATTTTTGTTGATAAATGTATCATAATTATTGATACCATGACATGAGAGTGCACAGCGTTTTTCTATGAGTGGCACAATTTTTGTTTGAAATTCTTGAAAAGACGCTGATTGTGGAGGTTTTTCTGCGTCACTACAGGCTTGAAGTAAAAGCAACAACAGTAATATTAAGAAAATCTTTTGATACATCATTATTTTTTTCGGAGAAGGTAGAGGATATAATGAGCATTCTATCATTACTTTACATCAATATACTGACAAACAAATATTCTCAGTTTCTTTTAAAATATAAAAGGTTGCTTAAACATGTCTCACATACAAAGTCATCAGGAAAAAATATTTTTAGGAATATTTTTACCGCTCATCATCATTTTATATCTGGTGTACAAATTTCCGACCTTATTTGTACCCCTTGAACAAGTGCGAGAAACCTTTTACTTTTTAGGTAAAAGTACGTCGTTTTGGTATGCTACGGTGTATACAGGCATTGTATGCTTTTTTTCTTTAAAAGTGCTTATTCAAAATATTAATCCCTATCGAATCAGCAATACAAAACCAATCGCACTCTCAACATATCAACGTGCTAAGTTTCTGTCTATTTTTTTAAGTCAATTATGCTTATTTTATATCATTCCATTCATTATTCCCGCGTTTCAAGAAGGCAGATCGTTTTTTAATGATCCTTATCATGCTGTCAATAAAGATGCTTATATCTATATTTATAACGGCTTTACCTCGATCGGTGGTTTAATTTATATCTTTTTTGTTGTGCCCATACTTACCTGGTTTGTGGGAAAAAGATATTGTTCATGGTTTTGTGCCTGTGGCAATCTTGCAGAAGCAGTAGGGGCTACAAAATGGGGACAACAATGGGTTAGAAATTATACGCCACGCAGTCAAATGGCAAAAAAATTAGAATGGCTACAATTTGTCATTTTGATGTTTGTCGTAGCGTATGGTTTCCTATTATTTTTAGATCTATGGCAGATATTTGCTGCCACAAGTCTCATCACAGCGATGTATAAGGTTCAAATTTTTGCCATTGATTTTATGTTTGGTGCAATTATTGGCGTCGGGGCTTATCCGCTATTGGGTACGCGAATATGGTGTCGTTATGGTTGTCCTTTAGCACAATTAATGAAATTATTTGGTAAATTTTCTCTGTCACAAGCCCGAATTCAAGCCAATTCAGATTGTAAGGGCATTGGAGCCTGTTCAAAAGTGTGCCCCATGGGTATCGATGTCAAATCATTTGCCTTTCAGAATAAACAAGCAAGAGAAGGTATTTATGGACTCAGTCAAACACCTTGCATTAGTTGTGGCAGTTGTATTTCTGCCTGTCCCATTCAAGCCTTAACGTTTAAAACCCTATTGAGTCAACGGAAATCATCATGAATGAAATGTTACTTTACAAAGGCTTAACGCTTTTATGTGCCGTTATCAGTAGTTTTGTATTAATATTACTCATATTACGTATTGCGAGCCAATCTAGATTAAAAGATTCTGTCAATCAACAATGGGAAAAGGTACAGATTAAAGATAAAAAAGCACCTATTAAGGGACAAACAGTATTTGTGTGTAGTGTGTGTGACTGGGTATATGATGAAAATAAAGGCGATATTGACAGTGGTCTCAAACCAGGCACGCGTTTTGAAGATATTCCAGAGACTTGGCGTTGTCCCGTGTGTGGTATAGGAAAAGAGGAATTTAAGCAAGTTATTCGCAAACAAGAAGCTTATCTCGTACATCTTCAACGTTCCAGCGATGCTATTGAGACAGATATGCCTGTTATTTATAAAAAAGCACTTACAGGTCAATCTCCCACATCATCCATGCGTACGCCTAAACAAGCGAACTTATTGAATAATATTCAAATATTACCCGCCCAACTCGCCACTACCCCTTATGACAAAAGTGAGATTGACATTGATTTTCAAACGACTATCGGAAAATCGGCTCAAAAACCACTCACCATTGATCTCC
>DAOVZS010000017.1 GCA_030635005.1 Thiomargarita sp.
TATCAAAAAGATTATTTTTATTAATGGTATCTATATACAAATCTATATCACCACCTCTTTTAGTGTCATCAGTGCGACTACCAAAGAGGTAAATTTTGGTATGTTGACCAAAAATTTCTAATCCTTTTGATTTTATTGTTTTTTTATAAAAATCTGATAATCTCATAGATTAAATTTTGAGTTATTTCAATCGTAACATATTTTCAAAATAAGGAATGGTTTTTTTGAGACCCATTTCTAATGTGATGGTCGGCTTCCATCCTAATTGATTGTTTGCAAGCGTAATATCAGGACATCGTTGTGTGGGATCATCACTGGGTAAAGGCTTGTAAATAAGTGTTGAACGAGAATTTGTTAAATCAATAATTTTCTGTGCCAGTTCTTTTATGGTAAATTCAGTAGGATTGCCTAGGTTAATAGGTCCTATAACTTCTCTTGCCATGAAGCGTATGAATCCTTCGATTAAATCATCCACGTAACAAAATGAACGGGTTTGTAGCCCTTCACCATAAATAGTGATATCGTGGTTTTGTAAGGCTTGAACAATAAAATTAGACACCACGCGTCCATCATTGGGATGCATATTAGGACCATAAGTATTAAAGATACGGGCTACTTTAATGCGTAATTGATGTTGACGGTGATAGTCAAAAAATAAGGTTTCTGCACATCGTTTACCCTCATCATAACATGAACGTATGCCGTTGGGGTTGACATGTCCCCAATAGTCTTCGGTTTGAGGATGAACTTTTGGATCGCCATATACTTCGCTAGTAGAAGCTTGCAATATTTTTGCATTTACTCGTTTTGCCAATCCTAACATGTTAATTGCACCGTGTACACTGGTTTTAGTGGTTTGTACAGGATCATGTTGATAGTGAATGGGAGAGGCAGGACATGCTAAATTATAAATTTCATCCACTTCTACATAAAGTGGAAAAGTCACATCATGACGCATAAGTTCAAAATGTGGATGAGACATCAGGGATTGGATATTCTCTTTACATCCTGTAAAGAAATTGTCAACACACAAGATGTCACAATCTTCATTGAGAAGACGTTGGCATAAATGTGAACCTAGAAAACCAGCCCCACCTGTGATTAATACGCGTTTTCGTTGCATTATTTTATTGTATCTTGTTTTAAAATGTGATTAATTCATCTAATAATTGGTCACAAATACTGACACTTTGTTTATAACCGTCACAATCAATTAAAAAATTATACCTGTATTCTTCTGCACAGACTGTAATTACCTGTAGAGCCATAAAATATTGTGTTTTATCTGTTCTAAATTTTGTGTGTGCAATGACTTCTTCTAATAATTTTTGTAATTTATATGTTTTACTATAGGATCCAAATTGACTTTTGGTTTCTAATATATGCTTAAAAAATAATTCCATCATTTGTTGATAGTGAAAGCATTCTATTGAACAATCTATAATCTCAGTGGTAGCCAAAACATCTATTGCAATCGCATGTTCCCATGCTTTACCTGCTAAATTTTCAATATTTTTAAACTTACTTAACTTATTTTGATACATCCTATTTTGAATAGTACTGTTTATACCATTCAACAAAACGCCCAATACCTTCTTCAACAGTTGTTTGTGGTTTAAAATCAATGTCACGTTCTAAATCTTCTACATCTGCATAAGTTGCTGCGACATCTCCTGCTTGCATAGGTAACATATTTTTTTGTGCTGTTTTACCTAATGCTTTCTCCAAAGTTTCAATATAATGCATCAGTTCAATTGGATTATTATTACCAATATTATACAGTTGATAGGGTGCAGGACTCGTACATGGATCAGGGGCATCACTTGACCATTTGGGATTGGGGGTGGAAATTTTATCTATCACTCTCACTACACCCTCTACAATATCATCAATGTAGGTAAAGTCACGTCGCATCTTTCCATGATTATAGACATCAATAGGCTTATTTTCAAGAATAGCCTTTGTAAATTTAAACAAAGCCATATCTGGTCGTCCCCATGGACCATAAACGGTGAAAAAACGTAAGCCTGTTGTGGGAAGATTATAAAGATGTGCGTATGTATGTGCCATCAATTCATTCGCTTTTTTGGTTGCTGCATATAATGATATAGGATGATCTACATTATGATGTACAGAAAAGGGCATCTGTGTATTGAGTCCGTAGACAGAACTAGAAGAGGCAAAAACAAAATGTTTTATATGATGGTGACGACATCCTTCTAAAAGGTTTACAAATCCCACAATATTGCTATCAACATAAGCATGTGGATTGTCAATTGAATAACGAACGCCCGCTTGTGCGGCTAAATTCATGACTTTATCAAATTTTTCATGGGCAAATAAGTGATCAATACCGTCACGATCTGCTAAATCTAATTTGATAAACTTAAAATTAGCATGTTCTTTTAATGGGGATAGACGTGTTTTTTTTAGATTGACATCATAATAATCATTGAGATTATCAAGTCCTACCACATCATCACCGCGTGCTAAAAAACGTTGTGATAAATTGGAACCAATGAAACCTGCAGCACCTGTAATCAATATTTTCATTTTTTTTGTGACACAATTGTTGTATACCTTTTTAAACACACAGAGAATATCATGAGTAAAAAAGCTTTAATTACTGGAATAACGGGACAAGATGGGGCATATTTAGCCGAGTTTTTATTAGAAAAAAATTATGAAGTTCACGGTATTAAACGACGAACATCATTACTCAATACTGATCGCATTGATCACCTGTACCAAGATCCCCATGATCCGACACCGCAATTTATTCTCCATTATGGAGATATGACTGATTCTACTAATCTCATTCGTATCATTCAACAGGTACAACCTGATGAAATTTATAATTTGGCAGCACAAAGCCATGTACAAGTTTCTTTTGATTCTCCTGAATATACCGCTAATACTGATGCTTTAGGTACTTTGCGTCTTCTTGAAGCCATTCGTTTTCTTGAATTATCTCAAAAAACACGTTTTTACCAAGCTTCAACGTCAGAATTATTTGGGAAAGTACAAGAAATTCCTCAAACAGAAACGACACCGTTTTATCCCCGTTCGCCTTATGCAGTTGCAAAATTATATGCATATTGGATTACGATTAATTATCGTGAAGCTTATGGCTTGTATGCTTGTAATGGTATACTTTTTAATCATGAAAGTGCATTACGGGGTGAAACTTTTGTCACACGTAAAATCACACGAGCGTTAGCACGTATTAAATTGGGCTTGCAAGAACAACTATTTCTGGGAAACTTGGAAGCTAAACGGGATTGGGGACATGCTAAAGATTATGTGGAAATGCAATGGTTAATGTTACAACAATCTGAACCTGATGATTATGTTATTGCGACTGGAGTGCAATATTCTGTCAAGCAATTTGTTGAAGCGGGTGCTAAAAAACTGGATATAAACATTGATTGGCAAGGCACCGGTGTGGATGAAAAAGGTTATGAGCAATCCACTGGAAAATGCATTATTGCTGTCGATCCGCGCTATTTTCGTCCAACAGAAGTGGAAAGTCTATTAGGAGATGCCACTAAAGCCAAGGAAAAATTGGGATGGCAACCCCGTATTTCTTTTGAAGAATTGGTCGATGAAATGGTACAAGCTGATCTCAAGGAAGCAGAGCGTGATGCTTTATGTCAAAAAGAAGGTTTTACAACATTTAATCGTTATGAATAAGGAAGATAACAATGAAACGTGAATCACGTATTTATCTGGCAGGCCATCAAGGGCTTGTGGGCTCTGCTATTCACCGTCGTTTAAAAGCAGATGGATTTCTTAATATTATTACAAGCACACATAGTGAGCTTGATTTAACAGACAGTCAGGCGGTGAATACATTTTTTTCACAACATCATCCTCATTATGTCTTTTTGGCAGCTGCAAAAGTGGGCGGAATTCATGCTAATAATACTTATCCAGCCGATTTTATTTATCAAAATTTGATGATTGAGGCAAATGTGATTAATGCTGCCTATAAACATGGAGTAGATAGATTACTGTTTTTAGGCAGTTCGTGCATTTATCCACGTTTGGTGGAACAGCCAATGCGAGAACATGCACTGCTAACAGGTCCCTTAGAACCGACAAATGAAGCATATGCTATTGCCAAAATTGCGGGGATTAAATTGTGTGAATCTTATAATCGTCAATATGGTACGCATTATCGCAGTGTAATGCCTACTAATTTATATGGACCTCATGACAATTTTAATTTGGAACATAGCCATGTGATTCCTGCTTTAATCCGAAAATGTCATGAAGCTAAAGAAAATAATGCTCAAACTGTTTCTATTTGGGGCACAGGCAATGCTCAGCGTGAATTTTTATATGTTGATGATATGGCAGATGCTTGTCTTTATATTATGCAATTGGAGGAACATACGTATGCACTCAAAACAAGCTTAATGCTATCACATATCAATATTGGTACTGGAAGCGATATAACTATCCGTCTTTTGGCAGAAATGATTAAAACGGTAGTCGCTTTTGAGGGGGATATGACATTTGATATCAGTAAACCAGACGGTTCTCCAAGAAAATTGTTAGATACTCACCGTCTCAATTCTCTGGGTTGGCAAGCACAAATCTCTCTTGAAGAAGGCATAGCCATGACTTACCAATGGTATTTGCAACATTTGGAAGATATACGTGATTAGTGATGTTGAAGCGAGTAGCCGATCATTCGGCTACTGATCGTTAATCTTCATCACCCTCTATATCTGTTTCGGGTCTATCCACCAATTCCACTATGGCCATTGGTGCTTTATCGCCTGTCCTAAAACCACATTTTAAAATGCGTAAATATCCGCCCGGACGTTCTTTATAGCGAGGGCCTAATTCATTAAATAGTTTTGTGACCATTTCTCGATCACGTAATCGAGCAAAAGCTAAACGGCGTTTGGCAACATTGTCTTCTTTTGCTAAAGTAATCAAGGGTTCAACTGTACTTCGTAGCTCTTTAGCTTTCGGTAAAGTTGTTTTTATCATTTCGTGGCGTATCAGTGAAACCGCCATATTTTTAAACATGGCCTTTCTATGACTTGAAGTCCGTGAAAGATGCCTGCCAGACTGCCGATGACGCATAAATTTCCTTTGAGTTTAAGTTGGAAGTTTAAATAAGTGAGCTTTTCAAGAAAACTTTGCTTTTTTATAGTGAAGTCCAGGAGGTGGCCAACTTTCCAAACAGACCCCAAGTGACAATCCTCGTAAGGCTAACATATCCTTAATTTCAGTGAGAGATTTTTTACCAAGATTAGGGGTTTTTAGCAATTCAGTTTCTGTTTTTTGAATTAAATCACCAATATAAAAAATGTTTTCTGCTTTCAAACAATTTGCAGAACGTACAGTAAGTTCTAATTCATCTACTGGGCGTAATAAAATAGGGTCAATATCATTTTTCTTAAAACGAACTTCTGTTTCTACATGTGCTTCTAAATCCACAATCACTGATAACTGATCTCGTAAAATAGAGGCTGCTAATCTGATAGCTGCTTCTGGTTCTACAGTGCCATTCGTTTCTAATTCA
The DNA here is from genome assembly GCA_030635005.1 of Thiomargarita sp. GTDB lineage: Bacteria > Pseudomonadota > Gammaproteobacteria > Beggiatoales > Beggiatoaceae > DAOVZS01. Next base: position 5,543 of record DAOVZS010000017.1, read on the forward strand.
ATGATAAGCTTGTCAAGATCTGTACGTTGTTCAACACGTGCATTTTCCACATGATAGGCGACTCGTAAAACAGGACTGAATGAGGCATCTAATTTTAAAGCACCTACAGAACTCACTTCTTCGGTGTCATCATTCATGAGATTGGCGGGTTGATAACCACGTCCTATCATCACTTTTAAAGTCATGTTAAGTTCACCATCCTTAGCCAAGTTTGCAATAACATGATTAGGATTAACAATCTCAACATCGTGTTCCAAAGTGATATCAGAAGCACATACAGGTCCTGGACCTTTTTTACGCAGTTGTAAAGTCGCTTCAGTACGCCCAAGCATACGAATAGATAAACCTTTTAAATTCAATAAGATATCAGTGACATCTTCTTGTACACCTTCAACAGTGCTGTATTCATGTAATACGCTCTCAATCACAACTTCAACTACTGCGGCTCCAGGTAATATGGATAATAATACCCTTCTTAAAGCATTACCTAAAGTATATCCGAAGCCACGTTCTAATGGCTCTAATGTAATCGAAGCTGTTTTTCCATTGAGGTATTTAACATCAACTAATCGTGGCTTTAATAATTCCATCTTTTATTCGTTTTTCGTTCTTGTGACAAGAAACGGTTCGAGAAGAAACTTGGTGAATACTTTTTATATGTACCAAGTTTCTATATCATAATAAATGCTTTATTCTGCTTATTCAATTACTTAGAATATAATTCAACAACAAGTTGCTCATTAATATCACTCGGTAATTCTAAACGTTCTGGTGCTGTTTTGAATATGCCTTCCATTTTTTTGATATCTACATCAATCCATTCTGGAAAACCATATTCTTGAGCATTGTTTAACGCTGTTGTTATACGTAATTGTTTACGACTTTTTTCACGAATGCTGATAACATCATTTGCTTTGAGATGGATTGATGGAATATTAACACTCTTTTCATTAAGTAAAATAGCTTTATGACTGACTAATTGTCTGGCTTCAGCACGTGTTGCTGCGAAACCCATACGATAAACCACATTGTCTAAGCGACTTTCTAATAATTTGAGTAAATTCTCACCAGTCGATCCTTTTAAACGACTTGCTTTCACATAATAATTATGAAATTGTCGTTCCAAAACAGCATAAAATCTGCGTAATTTTTGCTTTTCACGTAATTGTAAAGCATAGTCAGATGTACGCGGACGTTTATCACCATGCTGTCCTGGCATTTTATCTAAATGACATTTAGATTCTAATCCTCGCGTCCGACTCTTTAAAAAAAGATCGACACCTTCGCGACGGCTTAATTTACATGTAGGGCCAAGGTATCTTGCCATCTTCGATTTTTCTCCCGTTTTTAGTAAGAGTCAAGTATTTTATGAAACAAAACTTGACTCTCAAATTACACTCTGCGTCTTTTGGGGGGACGACAACCATTGTGTGGAATAGGTGTGACATCTGTAATGCTGGTAATTTTAAACCCATTGGAATTAAGTGAGCGTACTGCTGACTCACGTCCAGGTCCAGGTCCAGTAATCCGCACTTCCAAATTTTTGACACCAAATTCTTTTACAGTGTTGCCTACTCTTTCAGCTGCAATTTGGGCAGCAAACGGGGTACTCTTACGTGATCCCCGAAAACCACTTCCACCAGCTGTTGCCCAACCCAAAGTATTGCCTTGACGATCAGTAATAGTAATAATTGTGTTATTGAAAGAAGCATGGACATGAACAATACCTTCTGTCACATGCTTTTTGACTTTTTTACGTGGGCGTGATGCTGTTTTCGCCATAGTGTGTTCTTTATTTCGTCTGTTTCAAGTGAAAAGTAATAAATTTACTTTTTCTTTATAGCTCTGCGAGGCCCTTTACGTGTTCTAGCGTTAGTACGGGTGCGTTGTCCACGTAAGGGTAATCCCCGCCGATGTCGCATACCACGGTAACATCCTAAATCCATTAAGCGCTTAATGTTCATAGCGATTTCACGGCGTAAATCGCCTTCAACATTTTCTTTGGCAACCTCAGTACGCAAACTGTCTAATTCTTTTTCATTCAAATCTTGGACTTTTGTACTTGGAACGATACCACTGGCTTCACAAATACGTTTAGCCAAAGTGGGGCCAATTCCGTAAATAGACCTCAATGCCAATACTGTATGTTTGCGTACCGGGATGTTAACCCCAGCAATACGGGCCATAATTTTTCTCTTTTTCAGTTGAAAAATGAATTGTAGTCATCCTTGTCGTTGTTTGTGTCGTTTTTCCGTGCAAATCACTCGAACTGTTCCATGACGACGAATAATTTTGCAATTTCTACAAATTTTTTTAACAGAGGCTCTTACTTTCATTTCTGTTATTAGGTTATCAGTTATATAAATCTATAATTAATTAGGGCATTAGAGGATTACGCCCTCTCAAATTCGCCTTTTTCATTAATCCTTCATACTGGTGTGACATTAAATGGGCTTGTACTTGTGACATGAAGTCCATAGTAACTACCACAATAATCAGCAGTGAAGTTCCCCCAAAATAAAAAGGTACATTCCATCTCAAAATAAGGAACTCAGGCAATAAACAGACTGCTGTCATATAAATAGCAGCGGCTAAGGTTAAACGTGACATGACTTTATCAATATAGTCTGCCGTTTGTCTACCTGGCCTAACTCCTGGTACAAATGCGCCTGATTTTTTCAAATTATCAGCTGTTTCTCTTGGATTAAATATTAAGGCTGTATAAAAGAAACAGAAAAAGATAATTGCGATAGCATAGAACATAACATATAAAGGTTGTCCAGGTGATAAAGCCTGAGATAAGTCTTTTAACCAAATCATGCCTTCTGCACTACCAAACCAGCCCCCTAAAGTTGCAGGAAATAAAATAATACTTGAAGCAAAAATAGGGGGAATGACACCTGCCATATTCATTTTTAAAGGCAAATGACTGCTTTGCCCTGCATACATTTTATTACCAATTTGACGTTTTGCATAATTGACGGTGATACGACGTTGTCCCCGTTCAACAAATACTACAAAAGCAGTCACTAACAAGACAATGGCAAATAATACCAGCACTGTCAATATGTGTAATTGACCTGTGCGTGCTAATTCCAAAGAGCCACCGATTGCTGAGGGTAATCCAGCTACAATCCCTGCAAAAATGATAATTGAAATACCATTTCCAATACCACGTTCTGTCACTTGTTCACCAAGCCACATTAAAAACATGGCACCTGTCACTAATGTCATAATAGCAGTCACCCGAAAAGCTAATCCTGGATCAATGACAACATTTTGACTTTCTAATGCAATTGCTACTCCTGTAGCTTGAAAGGTTGCTAATGCTAAAGTTCCATAACGTGTATATTGGGTAATTTTCCGTCGCCCAGATTCTCCCTCTTTTTTCAATTGTTCAAGCGTTGGTGATACCGCAGTGAGCAATTGCATAATAATAGAAGCTGAAATATAGGGCATAATACCTATCGCAAATACCGAAAAGCGTTCTAAAGCCCCTCCTGAAAACATGTTAAACATATCCAGGATTGTGCCACGTTGTTGTTCAAACATGGCGGCTAGTCCCACAGGATCAATACCTGGCACCGGAATAAAAGTGCCTACACGAAAGACGACAATAGCACCTAACACAAACAATAGTCGTTGTTTTAGTTCGGTTAGCCTACCTAATTTGCCTAATTCTCCACCTGGTGTATTTATAGCCACTTTCTAATTAATAATGAGTCCTTTGAATATAAATTCCCCCTTTTTTAATACTGGGGGAAACTAAAAAACTTATTTTATATGTAAATTAAGTTTCAATAGTGCCGCCAACAGATTCTATCGTAATACGCGCACCTTTTGTGACAGAAATTCCTTGAAGTTTCAATGATTTTGTCAATTTTCCAGAAGCGATTACTTTGACGCGTTTTGCGTATTGTGGAATAATGTTGGCAGCTTTTAAGCTTTCTATATTTACAATGTCTTGTTCCAAATGCTCAAGTTCATGTAAACATACTTGTGCTGAACCTTTCGTTTTGGGTGAAACAAAGCCAACTTTTGGCAAACGCCTTTGTAAAGGCATTTGTCCCCCTTCAAAACCAACTTTATGATAACCACCAGAACGTGAACGTTGTCCTTTATGACCCCGTCCACAGGTTTTACCGAAACCCGAGCCTATCCCACGTCCAACGCGCTTCGCCGTTTTTTTGGAACCTTCTGCTGGTTTTAAGCTATTCAGATACATGATTAATCTTTTTCCACTTTTAATAAATAGGCTACCTTATTAATCATTCCACGCGTGGCTGGCGTATCTTCCACTTCGACGGTATGGTGTCGGCGTCGCAATCCTAAGCCAGCAACACATGCTTGATGTGCTCGCTTACGCCCATGAATGCTGCCCATTTGTGTGACTTTAATCTTTTTTTTCATTGTTTAAAAATGTAATGAGGCTTGGTTATCCCAAAATATCTTCAACTGTTTTACCACGTTTAGCGGCAATAGATTCTGGGGTTTCCATGGCTGATAATCCTTTAAACATAGCACGCACAACATTTTTATGATTAGCACTGCCAATGGTTTTAGTCAACACATCACGCACACCTAATACATCAAATACTGCTCGCATAGCACCCCCTGCAATCACACCTGTTCCTTCAGAGGCAGGTTGCATGTATACTTTAGCAGCGCCATGTTCTGCAGTCATGGCATATTGTAATGTTGTCCCTTTGAGAGGGATTTTCTGCATATTTTTACGTGCTTTTTCCATCGCTTTAGCAATAGCTAAAGGGACTTCACGGGCTTTGCCATAGCCAAAACCTGCTGTTCCTTTTCCATTACCAACAACTGTCAAAGCAGTAAAACGGAAAATACGTCCGCCTTTAACTACTTTGGCAACACGATTAACTGAGACCAGTTTTTCTAACAGATCATCACTTTTAGTACGTTGTGAGTCAATTCCCATAATGATTGATAACGAGTAAACAAATTAGAAAGTTAAACCATTTTCGCGTGCCGCGTCAGCCAAAGCTTTAATACGACCATGATATTTAAAACCAGATCGATCAAAAGATACGCTTGTAATGCCGCTTGTTTGTGCACGTTCTGCAATGATTTTACCCACTTGAGCTGCTGCACTCTTATTACCACCATAGCTTGTAGCTTGTTTAAATTCTTTATCTAAGCTTGAAGCACTGGTAAGTATATGGGAACCATCTGGCGCAATGATTTGTGCATAAATATGCCGTGGCGTCTTATATACACATAAACGCGTCGTACCTAATCTTTTAATAGTGGCTCTAGTGCGACGGGCACGACGCTGTCTGGCTGTTTTTTTGTCCATCTACACTTTTCTCTTTTGTATCAAAAATTCAAAAACCAAGATTCTAAATAGAAACTTGGTTTCTATATTTAAGAATAGTTTCTTGACAAGTCATACATTAATCTAACTTATCATTTTTTCTTTGCTTCTTTTCTCAAAATCACTTCATCAGTATATTTGACACCTTTACCTTTATAAGGTTCAGGAGGACGAAAAGCTCGGATATTTGCAGCAGTTTGTCCGACACTTTGTTTATCTATACCTTTAATAATGATATTTGTGACAGTCGGTGTTTCAATGCTAATACCCTCGGGTATCGCAAAATTTATAGGTTTAGAAAAACCTAAGGTTAAATTAAGGCTAGAACCTTGTACTTGTGCCTTATAACCCACACCCACTAAAGTGAGTTGTTTTTCAAAACCTTTAGTCACACCTAGCACCATATTGTTGACTAAAGCACGTGTTGTTCCAGCTAAAGCATTTGCCATTTTAGATTGGGTATTAGGTGCAAATGTTAATACATTATCAGTTAATGTCACTGTAACATTTTTGTGAATATCGCGTTCTAAACGACCTTTACTCCCTTTAATCTCAAGTTTCTGACTCAGTAAACTCACTTCAACTCCTGTAGGGAGTGAAATGGGACTTTTAGCAATTCTTGACATATATCAATTACCTTGTCTTATGAAACGAAACAGAGCACTTCACCACCATAACCATCTTTACGTGCTTGGCGATCAGTCTTCAGTCCTTTACTTGTAGAAATAATAGCAACACCCAATCCACCCAATACTTTTGGTAAGTTATCCTTTGCTTTATAAATACGTAAACCTGGTTTACTTACACGCTTAATACTAGAAATTACTGGTTTTCCTAAATAATATTTCAAGGTAATTGTCAATATTGGTTTAATAGTCTCAGAAACACTATATTCATTAATATAGCCTTCTTCCTTCAATATTTGGGCAATACCTGTTTTTATTTTTGATCCTGGCATTTCTACTTGCTTTTTTCTGACTGCTTCGCCATTGCGAATCCGAGTCAACATGTCGGCAATTGGATCTGACATGCTCATAATTTATTTCCCTTACCAACTTGATTTAACTAATCCAGGAACAAAACCTTGCATAGCTGCTTCACGTAACTTATTTCGGCTTAAACCAAATTTACGATAAAAACCATGGGGTCGTCCAGTGATTCGACAACGATTACGCATACGACAGGGACTGGCATCACGAGGCAAAGCTTGAAATTTATCTCTTGCTGCATCTCGTACTTCGTCACTAACAGTGACATCAGCAAGTATTTTTTTCAAAGCTGCTCGTTTGGCGGCATATTTTTTAACTGTTAGTAGGCGTTTTTTTTCCCGATAAATCATGCATTTTTTTGCCATCGCTATTGCCTCATGTTTTTAACGGAAATTTAAATGCCGCCAATAAAGCACGTCCCTCTTCATCTGTGCGCGCTGTTGTTGAAATAATAATATCCATGCCACGAATGGCATCAATTTTGTCGTAGTCAATTTCGGGAAAAATAATTTGTTCACGAATGCCCAAACTATAATTACCCCGACCATCAAAAGATTTAGCACTAAACCCACGAAAATCTCGAATACGTGGTATTGCGATATTGATGAGTCTATCAATAAATTCGTACATACGTTCACGACGTAGATTGACTTTACAGCCAACCGGCCATCCTTGACGAATTTTAAAGTTAGAAACTGATTTTCGCGCCTTTGTGACAACAGGTTTTTGTCCTGCGATCTCTGTCATATCTGACACTGCACGTTCTATTATCTTTTTATCACCTACAGCCTCACCGAGACCCATATTTAAGACAATTTGCTTCAACTTTGGCACTTGCATCCTACTTGTGTAGCCAAATTGTTGCATTATTTGTGGTACTACTGTCTCATGGTAGTAAGTTTGTAATCTTGCCATTTAATTTTAATATATATAATCCGTATTCAAATCCAAACTTATGTGGCGCGTAGGGTACTCAATTTCAAGAGATTAGTCAAGTCTATAAAAAACTAGACCGATATTCAATTGAAAAAATTCTCCAAAATTTTCACGAAGGGTATAATATTCAATTTTTATTCTAAAGTCAAATTTAATTTATAATTTTATAATCATCATGAGCATGTTTGATTAATTTTAATAATGCTTGGATGTGTTCAACATTATCATTGAGTGCTGGAATATAATGAAATTCTTTCCCCCCCGCTTGTAAAAATCTGTTACGATTTTCTTGATTAATTTCTTCTAAAGTTTCTAAACAGTCAGCTGCAAAACCAGGACAAATGATATCAACTCGTCCTTTGCCTAAGGCTGTTAAAGTCTGATCTGTATAGGGTTTTAACCATTCCTCACGACCAAAACGCGATTGAAAGACCACTTGCCATTCTTTAACATCAATGTGTTTTGCGACTAATTTTGCAGTTTGATAACAGTGGCTTTGATAAGGATCACCTGCAAGATCAAAGCGTTTAGGAATACTATGAAATGAAAATAATAACTTATCTGGGTTTCCATGCTTCTGCCAATACGTGTTGATTTGTATTGCTAAAGCTTGGATATAAGCTGGATGTTCATGATAGTCGGATATGAAATGCACTTCTGGTATCCAACGCCAAGTTTTTAATACATCTGCAATAGCATCAAAAGTTGAACCTGTAGTTGACGATGAATATTGTGGATATAATGGTAATATGATTAATTTTTGTACATTGGGTTGGCGTAGTTGTTCTAAAGCACTGGCAATAGAGGGATTTCCATAGCGCATCCCTAAAACAACAGTCATCTCTTTACTATCTAGTGCTATTTGAAGTGCGTGTTGTTGTGCCCGACTTATATTTAATAAGGGTGAACCTGTTTTTGTCCAAATTTTTTTATATTTTAATGCCGATTTACGGGGGCGAATACGTAATATAATACCATGTAATATTAGCCACCATAAAATACGTGGCATTTCTGTTACTCGGTGATCTGCTAAAAATTCTCCTAAATAACGGCGTAGTGCACTGGAAGTTGGGGCATCTGGTGTTCCTAAGTTAATTAATAAGATGCCAGTGTGACTGTTTTTTACAATACTCATTATACTATATTTGAACAAAATGTCCTGCTATAGCAGCAGCAGCAGCCATCTCTGGACTGACTAAATGTGTTCGTCCTCCTTGACCTTGACGCCCTTCAAAATTACGGTTAGATGTTGACGCACACCGTTCCCCTGGTTCTAAATAATCAGCATTCATAGCGAGACACATAGAACAACCTGCTAAGCGCCATTCAAACCCTGCATTAGTAAAAATAGTATCTAATCCTTCCTGTTCTGCTTGTTTTTTTATTAAGCCAGAACCTGGCACGACTAAGGCAAGTTTGATATTTGAAGCGATTGTTTTGCCTTTTACTACTTGTGCAGCAGCACGTAAATCTTCAATACGTGAATTTGTACATGAACCAATAAAAATTTTATCAAGGCTAATATCAGTCATGGGCATTCCTGCTTTCAAATTCATATATGTCAAGGCACGTTGCATACCTTCTGCTTTACTGGTATCGTCTACTTTTGTAGGATCGGGTACTAAGCTATCTACAGACACTACCATTTCTGGAGATGTGCCCCAACTGATTTGGGGTTTTATAGTTTTTGCATCAATATGAATAATATGATCAAATTGGGCTTCAGGATCTGTTTGTAAATCACGCCAGCTTGTTTCAGCTTGTACCCATAAATCATCACGTGGTGCTAAAGGGCGTCCTCGTACATAGTCAATTGTCTTATCATCCACACCAATAATACCCGCACGTGCACCTGCTTCAATAGCCATATTACAAACGGTCATACGCCCTTCCATTGATAAATCGGAAATGGCTGTGCCACCAAATTCAATCGCATAACCTGTCCCCCCTGCTGTACCAATTTTCCCAATGATATATAAGATAATATCTTTAGCAGTCACGCCCTCTGCTACTTTACCATTAACACTGATCAACATATTTTTAGATTTTTTTTGTATGACGCATTGTGTGGCTAAAACATGCTCTACTTCAGATGTACCAATGCCAAAAGCTAAAGAACCAAAAGCGCCATGTGTTGCTGTATGCGAATCTCCACAAACAATTGTCATGCCAGGTAACGTAATACCTTGTTCAGGTCCAATAACATGTACAATACCTTGACGTGGATCATTTATTGTGAATTCTGTGATACCTAAATCATGACAATTTGTATCTAAGGTTTTAACTTGTAAACGGGCCACTGGATCAACAATATCTGCGATTCCATTATCACGAAGAGTTGTAGGAACGTTATGATCAGGAACTGCAAAATTTGCTGAGACACGCCAAGGCTGACGATGAGCTAAACGTAATCCTTCAAAAGCTTGGGGGAAGTCACTTCATGAATTAAATGTCGATCAATATAAAGTAATGTCGCCCCATTGTTATCAACACGTACGGTATGGGCATCCCATAATTTATCATATAAAGTTTTTGTAGACATATCGTATTTAAATGCTATAATATAAAATATAAGTGTATTAGTTAGGCTTGTATAAAAGAACTTTTTTAATTTTAAATTTTAACATAAAATAAGGATTTAGTTTTAAACTAAGATATTTATTTTTGTCAAAATGTAATTAAAAAAAGTATCTTTGATAAGGTATTGAATTTATTGATATTAAATAAAAAACTTGGGAAATTATACATTATTAACCCCCCCCCTTCCCAAAAAAGTTTGTTTTTTTTTTATAATCTATGTATAATCCGCCAAGCGGTAAAAAGAGTGGAGAGATGGCCGAGTGGCTGAAGGCGCTCCCCTGCTAAGGGAGTATAGGCTAACCCCCTATCGAGGGTTCGAATCCCTCTTTCTCCGCCACAATATTTTTTTGCGCCCGTAGCTCAGTTTGGATAGAGTACCTGGCTACGAACTAGGGGGTCGGGAGTTCGAATCTCTCCGGGCGCGCCATTTTCCTGCACTTGGTATAGCGTTTTGTCGCTTTGAAACTCCTTTTATGGCTTTATGCTGTGTATTGAGGTTTTGTTTTTTTTATGATTAACATTTTAATTGAGTAAACTATGGTAACAATTAACCAGTTGGTGCGTAAACCACGAAAACGTCAAATAACGAAAAGTACTACACCAGCATTGGAAGGTTGCCCTCAAAGGCGTGGCGTATGTACACGTGTATATACTACAACGCCCAAAAAACCAAACTCAGCAATGCGTAAAGTTGCACGTGTACGCCTAACCAATGGTATGGAAATCACAAGCTATATTGGTGGGGAAGGACACAATTTACAAGAACATTCAGTTGTCTTGGTTCGAGGCGGGCGTGTTAAGGATTTACCAGGTGTGCGCTATCATACAGTACGTGGTTCTCTAGATACCTCTGGTGTTAATGATAGACGACAAGGCCGTTCAAAATACGGAGCAAAAAGACCTAAGTCTTAACTAAATAAATTGGAATATTTAAAATGCCAAGAAGAAGAATTGTCGCTAAACGTACTATTCTACCAGATCCAAAATATGGAGATGCTACAGTTGCCAAATTCATCAATATTGTGATGCAAGATGGTAAGAAATCTGTTGCAGAACGTATTATTTATGGTGCATTAGAACAAGCAGCTGAAAAAAAGAAAGCTGATCCTTTAGATATTTTTGGTAAAGCATTAGATAATGTTCGTCCACTTGTTGAAGTAAAATCTCGACGCGTGGGTGGATCAACTTATCAAATACCGATAGAAGTTCGCCCCGCACGTAGAACAACTTTAGCAATGCGTTGGTTGGCAGACACAGCACGTAAGCGTAGTGAAAAAACCATGGGAGATCGCTTGGCAGGCGAAATCATGGATGCTTATGAGAAAAAAGGTGCTGCTATAAAAAAACGTGATGACGTACATCGTATGGCAGAAGCCAATAAGGCGTTTTCACATTTTCGCTGGTGATTTTACAGTGTTCAGTGATCAGTGATTAGTGATCAGTGAGATCACTGAATACTGATAAAACGAATAATAATTCGATTAACTAATAACTGATAACTGATATGGCACGTAAAACACCCATTGAGCGCTACCGTAACATCGGCATTATGGCTCATATTGATGCGGGAAAAACAACCACAACAGAACGTATACTCTATTATACAGGTATTTCACATAAAATTGGTGAAGTGCATGATGGAGCAGCCACAATGGATTGGATGGCACAAGAGCAAGAACGTGGCATTACCATTACTTCTGCTGCTACAACCTGTTTCTGGAGTGGAATGGCTCAACAATATCCTGAGCACAGGATTAATATTATTGACACCCCGGGTCATGTCGATTTTACTATAGAAGTAGAACGCTCATTGCGCGTTCTTGACGGAGCCTGTGCTGTGTTTTGTGCAGTTGGTGGTGTAGAACCCCAATCTGAGACGGTTTGGCGTCAAGCTAATAAATACGGTGTTCCTCGTATCGCATTTGTTAATAAAATGGATCGAGCGGGTGCTGATTTTTTACGTGTTGTTGAGCAAATAACTACACGTCTTGCCGCTACTCCTGCTGTCTTACAACTTCCTATTGGAGCTGAAGATCAATTTGAGGGTGTTATTGATCTCATCAAAATGAAAGCTATTTTTTGGGAAGAAGAAGGCATGGGTGTCAAGTTTGAAGAACGTGATATTCCAGACAAAATGCTGCTTGAGTGTCAAGAATGGCGTGAAAAGTTGGTAGAACTTGCTGCCGAATCTAACGAAACCTTAATGGACAAATATCTTGATGACGGTGAACTCACTCAAGAGGAAATTCGTCAAGGTATACGCCAGCGTAGTATTGCCAACGAAATTATTCCGACATTATGTGGTTCAGCATTCAAAAATAAAGGCGTACAATCCATGTTGGATGCTGTTATTGAATATTTACCAGCACCTACAGACGTCCCCGCTGTTTCTGGAATACTTGATGATGGAAAACAAACAGCAACCACTCGTTCTCCCAGAGATGACGAACACTTCGCAGCCCTCGCCTTTAAAATTGCCACAGATCCGTATGTGGGGACACTCACATATTTTCGCGTTTACTCAGGTGTATTAGAATCAGGTCAAACGATCTATAACCCACTAAAACATAAACGAGAACGTGTGGGACGTATTCTACAAATGCATTCTAACACTCGTGAAGAAATTAAAGAAGTACGTGCTGGAGATATAGCCGCTGCTGTTGGATTAAAAGATGTGACCACTGGTGAAACTTTATGTGATAAAAATCACATTATCACATTGGAAAAAATGGAATTTCCAGAACCGGTTATCTCTGTTGCTGTAGAACCTAAAACAAAATCTGATCAAGAAAAAATGGGGGTTGCACTTACAAAATTAGCAGCTGAAGATCCCTCATTTCAAGTGCGTACTGATGAAGAAACGGGACAAACGATTATCTCTGGTATGGGTGAGTTACATCTTGATATCATTGTCGATCGCATGCGTAGAGAATTCAATGTGCAAGCTAATGTGGGTGCTCCCCAAGTTGCTTATCGTGAAACTATTTGCAAAACGATTGAACAAGAAGGGAAATATATCAAACAATCTGGTGGGCGGGGTCAATATGGTCATGTTTGGCTTAAACTTGAACCCAGAAAGCCGGGAACTGGTTATGAATTTATCAACAAAATTGTTGGCGGTACGATTCCTAAAGAATACATACCAGCTGTTGATAAAGGTATACAAGAACAAATGCAAAATGGTGTTGTTGCAGGTTATCCCGTTGTAGATATTCAAGCCACCTTATTTGATGGTTCTTTTCATGATGTGGATTCTAGTGAAATGGCTTTTAAAATTGCTGGATCTCAATGTTTCAAAGAAGGTGCTAAAAAAGCACAGGCTGTCTTGCTAGAACCTATTATGGCAGTTGAAGTCATTACACCAGAAGACTATATGGGTGATGTGATGGGAGATATTAATCGCCGTCGTGGTATTTTGCAAGGTATGGAAGATGTCCCCACTGGAAAAGTGATACGTGCTGAAGTCCCTTTGAGCGAGATGTTTGGATATGCCACTGATGTACGTTCTTTAACACAAGGTCGTGCTAATTATACGATGCAATTTTCTAAATATCATGA